>JBKHYG010000078.1:0-22307 GCA_046565595.1 Actinomycetota bacterium
GTCAAGGTCGATCCCGAACGCGGCCCGCTCATCACCTGGGCGTTCGAGCAATACGCGACCGGCAACTGGAGTCAACACCAGCTTCTCGATGCCCTCACCGCTAAGGGCCTCACCACTGTACCGACCAGAGCATGGCCCGCCCATCCGCTCCACTTGTCGCATCTGCAGCGCATCCTCAAGAACCCCTACTACATGGGCATCGTTACGTATCGAGGTGAGCAATATCCCGACATCCACGAGCCACTCGTCTCCCCCGAAACCTTCGCCAAAGTTCAACAGCAAATCGCCGCCAACTACACCGCAGGAGAACGTACCCGCGAGCATCCGCACTTCCTCAAGGGCACTGTCTTCTGCGACCAATGCGGCGCACGCATGTGCATCACCAAAGCTAACGGCCACGGCGGCACGTACTTCTACTTCTTCTGTCTGGGCAAGCAGCGACTCCGCCGCTGCCAGCAGAAGTATCTCCGCGTCGAGGAGATTGAGGAACTCGTCGCTCGCCAATACGGCAAGATCAGCTTCACAGCTGAGCGCGCCGGGATAATCACCAGCGAGCTCGAAGCCTATCTATCCAATCGTCAAGCCAAACGTGAGAAAGAAGCTGCACGACAAGAGCGACGCCTCGCCCGGCTCAAGGCCGACAGCCTCAAGCTCCTTCAACGTTCCTACCGAGACCTCATACCCGAAGAAGTCTTCATTAAGGAACAGACCCGCATCAACCGCGAGATCGCTGTCGCCGACGCCGCCATCAACCAAGCACGCGCCTCCGTCGACAGTATCGCCCGAGTCGGCCAGCGAGCCGCGACACTCCTCGCAAACTGCGAAGACGCGTATCGCGTCGCGCCAGACAAGATCAAACGTCAATGGAACCAAGCATTCTTCGCCAGAGTCCTCATCGGCGCAGGTGGCAAGGCGCGCATCGAGCTAGCCCAGCCCATCGCAGAGATGCTCAAGTTCGACTTCGCCAGACAGGGCGAGGCAGCTCGCGATGAGGCAGAGATAGAGGCGCTGGCGGCTCAGGTCGATGCCATCTTCCAAGACGCAGACGAACCCGCCCTGATTTCTTTAGGGGCGGGTTCGAGTAAGAACTATCTGGTGGGCGCGACAGGGATCGAACCTGTGACCTCCCGCGTGTGAGGCGGGCGCTCTCCCGCTGAGCTACGCACCCGAAGGTGCGGCGAGTATACCGACGGCTCCGCCTAGCCTGGCGCCCCCCATGGACATCGCGCTGCTGTTGGCTACAGGATCAGCCATCACTATCGGATGGGCCGATTTCGTCGGCGGGCTCGCCGCGCGACGCATGTCCGCCATAGCGTTCACCGCATCCGCTCAGACGATCAACCTGGCGCTGCTTGCCCTCATGGCGTCGGTCGGGGGTGCCGCCAGCGTGACTGGACGCGATCTGTTGTTCGGCGCAGCTGCCGGCATCTCAGGCAGTCTCGCGTTCGGGATCTTCCTGATGGCGATGGCCAGGGGCCCGATGAGCATCGTCTCGCCGGTCACCGCGGTCATCGGCGCAACGAGCGGAGCGGCCATCGGCATGATCCTTGGCGACCGGCCCTCTGGGTTCGCCCTTCTCGGATCCATGCTGGGGGTCGTCGCGATCGCGCTCGTCGCCAGCGAAGGACGCGGCTCGCGCACCGTCAGGCTGTCCACCCTGGCCTTGGCTGTGGCCGCTGGTTTCGGCTTCGGAGCTTTCGTGGTGTTCCTGGACTTCCCGTCCCCGGCGGCCGGTCTCTGGCCCTTGGTCGGTGCGCGCGGGGCAGGCATCGGCGCACTGATCCTCTTGGCAGCATCTCGGGGAGAAGTGCGGCTGCCCCCGGCACGGCTAGCGCCGTACGCGATCGCGGTGGGCGGCTTCGAGACCGTGGCGATCGTCTCTCTGCATGCGGCCCTCCAGGAGGGATCACTTGCGATGGTCGCGGTCGTCTCGAGTCTGTATCCGGTCACCACCTTGCTGCTCGCCCGGCTGGCGCTGAACGAGCGACTGGTCGCGCATCAGAAGGCCGGTGTCGCTCTGGCACTGGCCGCGGTCGTGATGATCGCTGGCGGATGAGGGTTCGAGGCGGCTCGCCGGCGGGCGAGGGTTCGAGGCTGCTCGCTGGCGGGCGATCGCTGAGGGATGGTGCTGGCAGGGCCGGCAGGACTTGAACCCGCAACCCCTGGTTTTGGAGACCAGTGCTCTACCAAGTTGAGCTACGGCCCTCGGTAGGTCGCCCATGGTAGCGCAGGCGGCGAACCGGATCGTGGCGTAAGGACGAGGCCCGGACGAGGCCGCACCTGACAGCGCAGCCAAGCTCCGGATCGTCGGGTACGGACGAGGCCGCCCTAGAACAGGGCGGCCTCTGATCGGGTGGGCGCGACAGGACTTGAACCTGTGACCCCCAGCGTGTCGAGCTGGTGCTCTGCCAACTGAGCTACGCGCCCGATGGAGCGCGGATGGTAGCACGGCGCTGGGACACCCTCGCCCGACAGGGTTGTCCGTTTCTACCCGGCTGGGGGTTGGTGCCGCTGCGTTCGGCTTCGTCCCCGGCGTGCGCGCAGGTCATCGCGGCCGTGATGGGGAACTGAAGGGGTGATGCGCCCTCGTCTGCTCGGGTCACTGCTCGCGTTCGCGCTTGCGGCGTTGCCCCTGTTGCCACAGACCGCCACGCAGGCGGCTCCCGGCAACCGGGAGTGCACGGTCGTCACGACCGGCTATGAGCGTCCCGAGTGGTTCTGCCGCTTCTACACCGAGGGGCCGCTCACCTTCACCGCTGCCTCCGCGAGCGGCTGGACTATCCGGCGTTTGATCAAGCAGTACAACGACGGCAGTTACGAGTTCGTTGAACTCGCCGGCAAGAAGGGCGTGATCGGTCCGATGCCTCCGGTCGATGTGCAGCGGGGGAACCTGAACACTCCGGCCGGCTGGTACATCGAGATCGCGGTGCTCTCTAGCACCACCTACGATCCGTTCGGCCGCCCGCTGCAGTATCGCGACGGTTTCATCGATGTCCGTACCCTCTGACGACTGACCGCCGAGCGCTGACTACGCGCGGTTCCATCCTCTGACCGAGCCAGCCCGGTGATTGCGAACGCGCCGCCAGGCATGGTCCTTTGTGACCACTACGAACCATCCCGACGGTTCAGGGAACGAAGCAGGCCAACCACGAATCCTTCCTCACCGCGAGTTCGCGGCAGCATCCTTTGGATGCGACTGGATTAGGAGGAGAAGATGCGCAAGATGATCATCGCGGCGTTGAGCGTCACCGCTCTCGCCATCTCGGGCGTCGCCCTGGCGGACGGCGACGAAGCCGACGCCACGGCCGACCTGTCGGCCGCCGGCGGCCCGGTCCTGTACATCGATGCCGAAACCCAGGGACTGTGGGAAGAGTCCAACGACGATCCCGGCCTACAGACCCAGGCGCACACGCACACCGTCGATGGCGAAGATGTCGTGATCGCCGCTGACACGCTCGTCGGGCAGCTCCCAACGGCACCCGACCTGCCGTCGCCTCCGGATCTTCCCTGAGCCACCAGCTCTAGGAGCCTCAAACATCGAGAGGGCCCTCACCGGGGCCCTCTCGCATGTCTGCTCCCCCGCTCAGGGTTCGATCAGCGGCAGGCCGATATCTCCGACCGGGACCCTGAGGACCGCCCAGTTCTCGCTGTTCGCGGTGAAGAAGCTCTGGTTGGTTACCAGGATGTTCCCGTACCCATCCAGATCGATGCTCGCCGGCAGATCGAAGGGCACCTCTTGCAGTTGGTTCGATGCAGCGTCGGGGAACCGGGTTTCCTCTCCGGTAGCCGGATCCAGGATGCTGACCTGGTTGCTTCCCGCAAGTGCGACATACAGAAGGCCGCTTGCCCCGTAGCGGATACCGTCGGCGCCGCTCGCAGGGATGTCGTAGACGAACAGCGTCTCCAGATCGTCAGGTTGGGGTTCCGATGTGATCGGGAGTCGGTAGATGATGGCCTGCCCGGGGGTATCGGGCTGTTGTGATCCCGTCATCGCGAAGTCCAGATGCTGCCCATCGGGACTGACCGCGATCCCGTTCAGACCGAACACCCCATCGAAGCGAGCATCCTGATACCACACCGAAGATCCTCCGCCTCCTGGAGGAACCCGGAAGATGGTCGCTGCTTCCAGATCCGTCACATACATCGAGCCGTCGGGCGCGAAGGCCAGGTAGTCAGGGAACGCTGCTTGATCGAGGGTCGTCGGCGAACATTCGACATCCTCTGCGGCATCCAGGCAGCGTGGAAGATCAGGGAAGGTGGCGTAGGTCGACTGGACATGTGTCTGCACATCGATCTCGATGATGCGAGGCGGGTTACGGTCCACCACGAACAAGCTCCCATCGGAATCGAACGCCATCGCGAGGATGCCATGTGTCGCGTTCAGCGCTTGGCCCTCGATCGTGATCGTGTCGATGAGGACCCCTGGGGATGTCCCGTCCACTATCTCGTACACGAAGATCTTCGAGGGCTCTCCACCGGAGTTGCCTCTGATGGAGGTATGCGTGCCGACATACGCCAGCCCGTCTCGCACGATGATGCCCTCCGGCATGCCAGGCGCACCGATGCGAGCGAACACATCGACCGACGGTTCGGTCTGCGCTGGGGTCAGCGTTCCAAGCAGGCCCGCCAGCAGGATCGCGGTCACGGTTCTCATCGCCCCTCCTCGGTGTCTAGAGGCCGATCACATTCCCCTGGCGCGGATCGCTCCTCCCCGACAGGACTTCTAGCCAGGCGGCCCTCAGTCCTTCCGGACCGCTGCTCTCCAGGACCTCGACCCAGCCTTTGACCACCGGGACGAAGTCCCTCCATGCCGCACCGAAGCGTTCCTCGACCCCGCGAGGCCCCCAATCTTCCCGCCGCTTCGCTATCTGATCTGGCGCGAAGAAGAAGCGCGGCCGGACGCCTGGAACCTCTCCCGCATCGGGAGCTGGCGGTCCGGCGAGATGGGTCGCTCCGACCACCGCATCGTGTTTCAACGCGTCGCCCAGATGCTCGTGGATGTCTCGTCGAACCTGAAGATCGCCGGCCATGTCCAGGTAGACCGTCGGGATCGAGCGATCGAGTTGCTCTATCTGGTCGTAGGTGAGGGTCTGGTCGTAACAGCCAAGCGAGCGCGTGAACTCGAGGTTGCGGGCAGAGGTGAGACCGATCCGTTTGGTCTTCGACCCGCGCCGGCCGGCGCAGAAGGCGGTCCCGTATGCGGTCTTGCTGGACGCCGAACCGTAGACGGCTGTGTCTGCACCGAACTCCTGGTTGTCGTCGAAGAAGTCGTCCAGCAGGAAGGATGTGATGAACAGAGGGCGGTAGAGGATCTGTAGGTCCTCATCCTCTGGCGCATAGGCAGGGTCGGTCGCGGTCCTCTGATACAGGTTGTACGGCTTGGGCAAGCGCTGCCTATGGGCTGAAGCGTCGGCGAAGCCTGACTCCGTCACCGAGGTGGGTTCGACCAACAGATGGCTCGATGTCGGAAGGTACCCGTAGAAGCGTTCGCCCTCTTCCAGGTCCTCGGTCCTGGAAGCTTCGACGGTTGCGAAACCCCACAGTGGGACACGGCCCTTGCCTTCGGGTGCGGGGAAGAAGGACCAGTAGTTCATGGCTTCGCCCATCAACGCGTAGGTCACATTGTTCGCGGTCACACCGACCCGATCCACCTTAAGCACAGCCTGGCCATCTCCTGGCCGGGGCGCAGAGGCAGGTTCGAGGGTCAGGGCTTCAAGGCTCGTTCGATCGACGAAGAGATCCCAGGCATCGCTCATGCACGGCGAGTGTATGGCCAGGGGCCGGAGCCGGGCCGTCGCAGGCAGGTTCGGGCCCCTATCGCGGAGAATCCTCAGGCATGCGAAAGATCTGGCTGCCGATCGCCGTCCTGGTCGCGGGGGTGATCTCGCCGGCCGCCGCCGCTACGCAAGACGATGCGGGCACCGGTCGGGACGCTGGCGACACCTTCGAAACAGCGGTCGAACTTCCCGACAACGGAAGGTTCGACGGACGACTCGAACCAGAGGATGGCGACACCGACGACTACTTCTCGTTCCCCGTACTCGAGGGACGCGCCTTCTCGGTGATCGTGACGCTCAACCGGACGAGCAGTGACCCGTTCGAGTTGTTGGACCCAGACGGCCAGCTGGTTGATGTCGGCGCGAAGGTCCTGTCACGCGGAGTCGCCCAATCGAACCTGTTCACGGGGCCCAGCACGGCCTTTAGCCCCTCAAACGAGCAGGACGGTGTTCGCCTATCGGTCCACCGAGCCTCGAAGAGCGGCCGCTATCGCCTGCATCTGTCGGGGCGCGCAGGCCCCGGCTTCAACTACTCGATCTGTGCGATGAACTGTGATCCCGATCGCGCCGCCCCGATCGAGATGATCTTCGGCGGCTCGCTCGAGAACCTCGATACCAAGGTTCTGCTGGTCCCTCCCTTGCATGGGGATCTGGGGAACCCGTTCGGACCAACCGTCCTGGATTACATCCAGGCGACCATCGATGGCATGAAGATGTGGGAGACGGCGATGGATGGCTTCGTCGCCAAGTACCCCGAGTACTCCTACCTCGACGAGATCGAGGTGACCATCGAGGTCTTCGATGAGGTCAACCCGGTCGATCCGATCGGATTCGATGTCGTCATCGGCTATGTGGCCGCGGGCCCGGCTTTCCGTGGCGTGGCGACCAGCACGGTCGGAGGGGGATTCGTTCAAGACATCCTGCCCGGCGCTCACTACAGCGGACGGTACATCGCATTGAGCCTGTTCGGGTCGTCTCCACGAGCTGGTCAGGTCCTCTATGACTTCCCTGAGGTCAGCGACCTGAAGAATGTGACCGCGCACGAGTTCGGGCACACCTTCGGCCTCGGCCACACCACCACCTGGCACCCGGTGTTCGGCGCCGATCTGATGAACAGTCCCGCGTCGTTCATCTATGGGGACGGCGCGACGATCGGCGACGGCGGCGAACGCACTCCAGAAGCCTGCCTGTCGAGCCTCGACCTGTTCGGGATGGCTCATCTGTACAGATGGGTTCCGACGGGATACTGGACCTCTTCCCGAGGAGATGTCGATCTGCCTACCGGGATGACCTACGAACTATTCTGCTGATCGCCGACGACGCCCGCAGGACCCGAACGCGTATCTGGAGGCGGCGTCCGGAATCGAACCGGAGTGCAGGGATTTGCAGTCCCTTGCCTAACCACTCGGCCACGCCGCCGTGCTCGTCTGTTCGCTAGAGCGCCGCGAGGATATACGGCTCGGACGGTCTGCGAGTAACGAAGAACCGGCTCGCGAAGGAGCCGGTTTGGAGCGGACGACGGGATTCGAACCCGCGACCCCAACCTTGGCAAGGTTGTGCTCTACCAACTGAGCCACGTCCGCGTAGGCAGGGGATGATACCACCAGGCTGGAGCCTCTCAAGCCCCCGGCCGAGGCGGCTTGCGGCGCGCGCTGACCGGCCCTTCGCCGACATAGGCGGACCTGTCAGCGGCCGGTCGAACCGAAGCCGCCCTCTCCCCTGACCGATGCGGGAAGCTCATCCACCTCGCAGAAGTCGACCTCGGGTACGGGGATGAACACCAGCTGCGCTACGCGCATCCCCACCTCGATCTCGAAGGTCTCGACGGGATCATGGTTGACCAGCAGGACGCGGATCTCTCCTCGATAGCCTGCGTCGATCAGGCCAGGACCGTTGACGACCCCGATGCCGTGCTTGGCGGCCAACCCTGACCTCGGGGTCACCAGAGCCGCCCAGCCTTCGGGAAGAGCGATCGCGATCCCTGTGCCGATCGAAGTCCGCTCGCCGGGGGCCAGCTTCACGCTCTCGACCGACACGAGATCGGCTCCCGCGTCTCCGGGGTGTGCGCGCGACGGGATCACTGCGTCTGGGTGGACGCGCTTGATCGGGATCTTCATGGGCGCACAGCCTAGGCAGCGGGGCGACGGCCGAGGCGGGCCATGGAGAGGCCCGGGCCGCTTCCCCAGCCAGCCCGGGCCTACCCCTCGCGGGTCACGCCGCCGCGCGGACCCGCATGTCGCCGCACGACTCGGAGGGGTGAGTCATGCGAACGCTCTAGATCAGCTGCATCCGCTGGTTGCTCCGCACCCTTCGCACACATAGCAGGAGCCCGCTGGACGCATCTTGGCTCCGCACGAGTAGCACAAGGGAGCGTCCGCCAGCCTGATCGCTTCGAGTTCGACACCAGCGGGCCTGCTTGGGGCGACATCCAGCGGCACCGGAGCGCTCTGGGCCGGCAGCGGAGCCGGACCTTCTGCCTTGGGCTGGTCGCTTCCTCCGTTGCCGCCGGTGCTCGGATGCTCTCCAGAGACCAGCGTACGACGCTCCTCGGTGGTCATTATCCCGAGCTTGGCTCTGGTTCCCGCATCCAGGTAGTCCAAGGCGAGGCGCCGGAAGATGTAGTCCACCAGCGAGGTCGCGAAGCGAACATCCGGATCGTCGGTCATGCCCGCCGGCTCGAAACGAGCGTTCATGAACTTCTGCGCGTACGCCTCGAGGGGAACCCCGTACTGCAGGCCAAGCGAGAGGCTGATCGCTAGAGCATCCATGACTCCCGACAGCAGAGAGCCCTGCTTGGAGACCTTCAAGAAGATCTCGCCCAAGGTCCCATCGTCGTACTCGCCGGTGGTCATGTAACCCTCGGTGTCGGCTAGACGGAACGAGGTGGTCCGGCCGCTTCGGCCACGAGGCAAGCGTCGCCGTTCTGGACGGATCTCGGGGCCAGCAGCCGCTGCTGCCCTGGCCGCGGCATCGGTCTTGGCCTTCGAGTCCGCTGAGAGCGGCTGGGCAACCTTGCAGTTGTCCCGATAGATCGCGACGGCCTTCAAGCCGAGCTTCCAACTCTCGATCAGCAGTTCTTCGACATCCTCTACGGTCGCGCTCTCTGGCATGTTGACGGTCTTGGAGATCGCACCCGAGATGAAGGGCTGGACCGCTCCCATCATGCGCACATGGCCCATGTAGTGGATCGGCCGCTCCCCCATCGCGCAGTCGAAGACGGTCTCGTGCTCGGAGCGGATGTGAGGCGCACCGGCCACCGTGTTGTGTTCATAGATGTAGGCGGTGATCTCTTCGATCTGGTCCTCGGTGTAGCCGAGGCGACGCAACGCTCTTGGGATCGTCTGGTTGACGATCTTCATGGTGCCGCCGCCGACCAGTTTCTTGGTCTTGACCAGAGCCAGATCGGGCTCTACCCCGGTCGTGTCGCAGTCCATCATGAGCCCGATGGTCCCGGTAGGAGCGAGCACCGAAGCTTGGGCGTTGCGATAGCCGTGGATCTCTCCGAGGCGGATCGCCTCGTCCCACGCGTTGACCGCTGCCTGCAGGAGCCCTTCGGGAGCCAGATCCGAGTCGATCTCGTCCACGGCAGCCCGATGTTGACGCATCACCCGAAGCATCGGTTCGCGGTTCACCGCGAAGCCAGCGTGCGGGCCGATCTGTTCGGCGAACAGCGCAGAATCCCGGTACGCCCAGCCGGTCATGACAGCCGTGATGCACGCGGCCAGAGCGCGACCGGCATCGGAATCGTATGCCAGGCCTCTGGCCATCAGAAGGGCACCGAGGTTCGCATAACCGATACCTAGCTCGCGGAAGTTCTTCGCGTTCTGAGCGATCTTCTCGGTCGGGTATGAAGAGTTTCCGACGATGATCTCTTGGGCGAGGAAGATGATGTCCACCGCGTGCCTGAAAGCCGGGATATCGAAGTTGAGGTGCTCATCGACGAACTTGAGCAGGTTCAGGCTGGCCAGGTTGCACGCCGAGTTGTCCAGATGCATGTACTCAGAACACGGGTTGGAGGCGTTGATCCGGCCGGTGTTCGGCGAGGTGTGCCAATCGTTGATCGTCGTGTCGTACTGCACGCCGGGATCGGCGCACTGCCACGAGGCCAGCGCGATCTGGCGCAACAGGTCCCGCGCGGGCACGGTATCGACGACCGAATCATCGACGACCGCACGCAGCGCCCATTCAGCGCCGTCCACGGCCGCCTGCATGAACTCGTCGGTGACTCGGACCGAGTTGTTCGCGTTCTGATACTGGATCGAGTAGGCGTCTCGGCCGTCCAGGTCCATGTCGAAGCCGGCGTCACGCAACACGCGAGCCTTGTCTTCCTCGCGGGCCTTACACCAGATGAAGTCCTCGACATCGGGATGGGAGGCGTTCAGGACCACCATCTTTGCCGCACGGCGGGTCTTGCCGCCGCTCTTGATCGTTCCGGCGCTGGCGTCGGCACCGCGCATGAACGAGACCGGCCCGCTCGCTTCGCCTCCAGCGGCCAACTGTTCCTTGGATGAGCGGATGGTCGACAGGTTGATACCCGACCCCGAACCGCCCTTGAAGATCGTGCCTTCCTCGACATACCAGTTGAGGATCGAGGTCATCGTGTCGTCGACGGCAAGGATGAAGCAGGCCGAACACTGCGGTTCGTCCTCGACTCCAACATTGAACCAGACCGGCGAGTTGAAGGCGGCCTTCTGATTCACCAGGATGTGTTTGAGTTCTGCGTTAAAGGCCGCGGAGTCAGCGTCGCTTGCGAAGTAGCCGTCCTTCAGCCCCCACGAGGTGATCGTGTCGGCGACGCGATCGATCATCTGTTTGACCGAACGCTCACGCTGAGGAGTTCCCAACGGGCCTCGGAAGTATTTCTGAGCGACGATGTTGGTCGCGTTCTGAGACCAGTTCTTCGGGAACTCGACATCACGCTGCTCGAACGCGAAGCCCCCGTCCTTGAAGTTAGGGATCACCGCATCGCGGGTGTCCCACTCCACCTGGTCGTAGGGATGGACATCTTCCTGGGTGAAGTAGCGAGGGATCGTTAGCCCCTTGCCCTTCAGCTCTCGTTCTGTCTTTGCCACCGTTAGCCCCCCTGGCTGTCTCTGGTGTGTGACCCTGACTGCTTGCTTACCCACCCTGCTCTTTCCCCTTCGGTGGACTCCCCTTGGCTAAGAGGCTGCCGAGTTCTGCCTCGAAGTCCGTGACCGCCTGGAAGTCCTTGTAGACGGACGCGAACCGCAGGTACGCCACCTCATCAAGAGCTCGAAGCCGCTCGAGAACCGCCACCCCGATCTCTTGCGATGGCACCGGACCGCTGCTTGCGGCCCTGACCACTTCCTGGACCTGATCTGCGACACCCTGGATCTCCTCCTCGGTGACAGGCCGGTTGACGCATGCCTTCCTGATCCCAGAGACGATCTTCTCGCGGGAGTAAGGCACCTGCTCGCCTGATCGCTTCGCGACGGTCAAAGCCACAGGTTCGGCCCGTTCGAAGGTGGTGAAACGCTGACCGCATGCCTCGCACTCGCGGCGGCGTCGTATCGCGGCGCCGTCCTCGGCGGTCCGCGAGTCGATCACTCGATCCTCGAGTGCCCTGCAGTACGGGCATCGCATCTTCCAGCTCCATCCCCCCTCTCCGGTGGATATCCCTGTGCACAACATGTGGACATCTGCCGGAGCCCTGACCACAACATCTTGTGGTAGAGCCCACCCTACTCCCCCAGATATGGGAGGTCAAGCATCTGGGTAGAGCAGGCCGCAAAGACCCATGTCAGCGCGGGAAACTGCCTCGACTCGAGACGCTATTCAGGGGCGGGAACCAGGATCCTCTGACCGATCTGGAGGCTCTCGGGACCCAGTTCGTTCAGCTCCTTCAGCCTGTGGACAGCCTCACGGCGGTCATCCACACCCGGGATCCGCGCCGCGATTGCCCAGAGGGTGTCTCCGGGCTTCACGCGGTATTCCACGGTCGGGGTCGGGCCGCTCTGGTCGGCGTTGCCCGAGTTGGCGAAGGGCACTGCCACGAAGGCCGCGCTCAGCAGGAAGAGAGACAGTTTGGTCATAGTTCGAACACCCGTTCGATACCATACCGAACACCTGTTCGTGTGTCAAGACCGAACAGGTGTTTGATTCCGGTCCTCTGAAGTGGTACTTTCCCCGGAACGCCAACCGAGGGAGCAGAGATGTCCGATCTGACCAGCCGTCAGCAAGCCATCCTCGACTTCATCTTGCAGACCCACCGCGACCGGGGCTACCCCCCTACGGTCCGAGAGATCGGCGACGCCGTCGGGCTGAGTTCACCCTCGAGCGTCCACGCCCAGATCCGGACCCTGGTCGAACGCGGATACCTGCGCAAGGACGCCGATCGGCCACGAGCCATCGTCGTGACCGCCGAGGCACCGAGCTCGCCCGTGGCTTCGGTGACCCGGATGAAGCGTCGCGAAGACATCGCCGATGTCCCGGTCGTGGGTCGCATCGCGGCCGGAACGCCGATCCTTGCCGAGGAAGCGGTCGACGAGACGCTCCCCCTACCAACCGGACTGATCGGTAGCGGCCAGGTCTTCGCCCTCAGGGTCAGAGGAGACTCGATGATCGAGGCGGGGATCCTCGACGGGGACCTGGTGGTCGTCAGACAGCAGTCCAACGCCGAGGATGGGGACATCGTGGCGGCCCTGGTCGATGATGAAGCAACCGTGAAGACGCTGCGCCGCCGCAAGGGAACGATCCTGCTAGAGCCCGCCAACCAGGCTTACGCGCCGATCATCGCGCCAGAGGCGACGATCCTCGGCAAGGTCGTCAGCGTCCTGCGCCGCCTGTAGGCACAACGGCAAGGACCGGGTGCGGTCCTAGACGCGGAACTCTCGAACCCTTGCGAGCAGTTCGGGACGCAACCGAGCATGGAGCCTGACCCCTTCGGGTCCGTAGTCGCGTGCGATGTTGGCCCCTTCGCGTTCGACCAGTTGAGCAAGGTCGCCGCGCGCGTAGGGGATCTCGAGGTCTACTTCGATCTCGCCAGCCGAGACGCGCCGTTCGATCTCACCGAGCAAGGTCTCGACACCTTGGCCGGTGAGCGCGCTGATCGCCAGAGCCTCGGGGAACTCTCCCTGGAGGCTGATGAGGCGACTCGCATCGAGTTGGTCGGCCTTGTTCAGCACGACCAGCTCCGAGAGTTGGCTCGCGCCGATCTCTTCGAGCACCTCTCGGACGCTCGCGTATTGAGCTTCCGGGTCGATCCCTGAGGCGTCGACAACATGCAGCAGCAGATCCGCATGGATGCTCTCCTCTAGGGTCGAAGCGAACGCCTCGACCAAAGGATGCGGCAGTTTCCGCACGAAACCGACCGTGTCCGTCAGGGTCACCTGGCGTCCCTCCGGCAGATCGAGGCGCCTGGTGGTTGGGTCAAGTGTCGCGAACAACTTGTCTTCCACCAGGACCCCGGCAGAGGTGAGCTGGTTCAGCAAGGTCGACTTGCCCGCGTTGGTGTAGCCGACCAGAGCGATGGCCGGGACGCCCTTGCGTTCGCGCTGGGCGCGCTTGGTGGCCCGCACCCGGTCGACCGTCTCCAGATCGCGCCGCAGTTTCGCCATGCGACGGTTGATCTTGCGTCGGTCGATCTCGATCTTGGTCTCACCAGGCCCGCGGGTGGCGATGCCTCCCGAGCCTGTCGCACCTTGCCTCGACATCGACTCGCCCCAACCACGCAGGCGGGGAAGGAAGTAGGCCATCTGAGCCAACTCGACCTGCAATTTGGCCTCTGACGAGTGTGCGCGTTGAGCGAAGATATCGATGATCAAGGCGGTCCGGTCGATCACCTTGCACTTGAAGGTGTCCTCGAGGTTCCTCAACTGTGTCGGCCCGAGTTCTGAATCGACCACGACGGTGTCCGCTCCGAGCCGCTCGACCAGTTGCCTGATGTCGTCGGTCTTGCCTTTACCGATGAAAGTCGCCGGATCCGCGGTGTCGCGTTGCTGCAGGACCGTGGCGAGGACCGCTGCGCCCGCGGACTCCGTCAGGCTGCGAAGCTCTTCCAAGGACGCCTCTGCCTGTTCGTCGGTCTGCCCGAGACGGAGCGCAACGCAGATCGCCTTCTCGAGCTTCAACTCGAGGTATTCGACGGGTAACTCGGTTACACCACGGACCCTCTTGGGCTTCCGCGGCTCCTCCGGCTCTGCGCCGACGAGTCCCCAGGGATCTACCCCAGGGCCTTGCGGATCCGTGCCAATCCCTCCTCGAGACGATCATCTGGGACCGTCAGACTGAAGCGAACGAAACCTTCGCCGCTAGGCCCATACCCGCGACCGGGCGGAACCACCACACCGGCCTCCTCCAGCAGCAGCGTCGCGAAGGATGCCGAGTCGTGGCCCTCTGGAACCGGAACCCACACGAAGACGCTGCCCTTGGGTGGTTCCATGTCGATCCCGATGTCCTTCAGCGTGCCAAGCACCAGATCGCGGCGCTTCTGGTACAGCGCGCGCAGATCGGCCAGAGGCTCCTGGGGTCCGTCGAGTGCTGCTATCCCGGCACGCTGGATCGCGTTGAAGATGCCAGAGTCGACATTGGTCTTGACGCGTCCGAGCGCTTCGACGGCCTTAGTGGATCCGCAAGCCCAGGCGATGCGCCAGCCGGTCATGTTGTAGGTCTTGGATAGCGAGTGGAACTCGATCGCAACCTCATCGGCGCCCTGGCATTCCAGGACGCTCGGCGCAACGAACCCGTCGAAGGTCATCTCCGAGTAGGCGTTGTCGTAGGCGAGCAGAAGGTCGTTCGCGCGACAGAACTCGACCGCGGTCTGCAACTGTTCCTTGGTCGCGACCGCCGCGCATGGGTTCGACGGATAGTTGAGCCAGACGATCTTGGTGTTGGGACGCGGCTGGAGCTTCGAGAAGTCCGGGAAGAAGCCGTTGTCTGGAGTTAGCGACAGGAAGTCGACCGACCCGCCAGACAGCAGGGTGCCAATCTCGTAGACCGGGTACGCCGGATCCGGGACCATGACCACATCTCCTGGATCCACGAAGGCGGTGGCCAGATGGGCGATCCCCTCCTTGGATCCGATGCAGGGCTGCACCTGGCTCGAAGGATCGAGTTTCACGCCGAACCGGCTCGAATACCAGCGGCTGATGGCCTCGCGGAACTCTGGCATCCCATAGTAGGACGGATACTGGTGCGTCGAGGGGTCGTCGACGGCCGAGTGCATCGCTTCGAGGATGTGTTCGGGCGTGGGACGGTCGGGATCTCCCACCCCGAAACTGATCACATCGACGCCCTCGGCTCGCTTCTCGGCGATCTTGCGGTCGATCTCGGCGAACAGGTATGGAGGCAGTTTGGCGATCCGCTGGGCGGTATGCACGCGTGGTCCTTCCGTGGTTGCTTGGGGTTCTCCCCAGGCTACCTGGCCCCCATGGCTCGAAGAAGCGGGTTTCTAACTCTTCAGTCGAGAGGCGTGTTCCTCGCTATTCAGTCGAGAGGCGGGTTTCTCGCTCGTCAGTCGAGAAGCGCCTTCAGGCTCTCGGTCAGTTCGCCCTCGAAGACCTCGACCGCTGGTCCTCGCATCAGCACCGTACCGCTGTCCTTGGTCCACTCGATCTCGAGATCCCCGCCTCGCAGCGACACGAGGGTCTGGTTGGAGGTCAGGCCTCTAAGGTGGGCTGCGACCCCGACCGCGCAGGCCCCGGTCCCGCAAGCCAGCGTCTCTCCGACGCCGCGTTCCCACACGCGCATCCTCAGATGATCCTCGCCGAGTTGCTGCACGAACTCGATGTTGGCTTTCGCAGGGAAGGTCGGATCGGACTCGAAAGCCGGACCGAGCCGCTCGAAGTCGATCGCGTCGAGATCGTCCACGAAGATCACCGCATGCGGATTGCCCATCGAGACGCCGACAGCGGTCATGACCGTATCGCCGTAGGTGAGTTCGATCTTGTTCGCATCCGGAGCGTTGGTGGGCACCTGGGAGGGTTCGAGCGCCGGCTGCCCCATGTCGACGGTCACATGGGAGACCTTCCCGTCCTCACCCATCTCGGTGCGTACGGTCTTCACGCCACCTCGGGTCGCGATGGCGACGCTCTCGGATGCGACCAGATCCCGGTCGGCAAGCCACTTCGCGACGACCCGAACCCCGTTGCCGCACATCTCGGCCGTGCTGCCATCGGCGTTCCAATAGTCCATGAAGACGATCCCGCCATCCCTCGGCGCGCCGATCCGGATCAGCCCGTCGGCGCCAACACCGAAGTGGCGGTCGCATACGGCCGCAACGAAGGCCTCGTTGGGCTGCCAACCATCTTCCAGATCCCCGACGACGACGAAGTCGTTGCCGGTGCCGTGCGCCTTGGTGAATCGCATACCTATCCCAACTCCATCGCTCGGGTGAAGTATGCCTCGGCTTGAGCCAAGGTGTGTTCTGGATCGGATGCCTCGATCCAATGGATCCTGGGGTCGGCCTTGAACCAGGTCATCTGCTGCCTGGCGAGCTTGCGTGTCTTTGCACAGATCCGATCTGTGGCCTCATCTCGGGTGATCAGGCCATCCAGCATCGAGTAGACCTCGGCATACCCAAGGGTCGCTTTGGCCTGGACAGCCTCCCGGAAGCCCGAGTCCTCTAGGTCGCGGCATTCGTCTTCCCATCCGGCTTCCAACATGGCGAGCGTGCGGGTCCGGATCCGCTGCTGGAGGCTCTCCTCGGTTAGCTGGAGTCCAAGGATGGCTGCTGGCTGCCTGCGTTCCCAGTCCTGCCGGAAGGATGAGAACGGCTGTCCGGTGATCTCGATGACCTCGAGTGCTCGGATCACACGACGCGTGTTGTTCGGATCGATGAACCCAGCCGCCGGTGGATCGAGCCTGCGTAGGGCTGCCACCAGATCGCCTGGCGGCATCGCTTCCAGGCGCTGGCGTACCTCGGCTTCAGAGGGCGGCAACCTCAGATCGTCGATGACCGTCTTCAGGTACAGGCCGCTGCCACCCACGATCACCGGTCTGGTGCCCGCGGCGTCCAACCTCTGACGGACCGCGCGCGCACCCTCCTGGAACATCGACACCGTCATCGTCTCGTCCGGCTCGATCAGGTCGAGCATGTGATGCCGGACCCGTTCGCGTTGCTCTCGGGTCGGCTTGGCGGTCCCGATGTCCATCCGTTGGTAGACGGTCTGGGAATCAGCGCAGATGATCTCGAGGCCGCAGGCCGCGGCGATGTGGATCGCGACCTGTGTCTTTCCGGTCGCCGTCGCGCCGACGATGGCGAGGGTGGGGGCCGTTTCGGACTCAGGTTCCCAGGTGAGCACCAACGAGGCTGCCCTCCAGGTGATGCGGAGCGGCCTTTGAGATCTTCGCGTGGACCAGTCTTCCTGGCTTAAGGTCGCCGGCTGGCAGATGCACGATCTTGTTGGTGCGGGTGCGCGCCGTGACGCGGGACGGATCCTTCCTAGAGGGACCCTCGACCAAGACCTCGTGGATCTTGCCGATCTCTTGCCGCATCTTCTCGAGCGTGATCTGCTCCTGAAGCGCCACCAGACGCTCGAACCGTGCGTGCGCCACGGCGGGATCCACCTGATCTTCCAGCTCAGCCGCTTCGGTGTTCGGGCGCTTCGAGTAGAGGAAGGTGTAGGCGGAGTCGAATCGTGCGGCCTCGACCACTCGAAGGGTCTCGATGAAGTCTTCCTCGGTCTCGCCAGGGAAGCCGACGATTATGTCGGTGGAAACCCCGAGGCCGGGGATGGCGGCGCGCAGCTCCCCCAGCCAGTCCAGGTAGCGCTGCGACCGGTAGGACCGACGCATGGCGCGAAGTATCCGGTCGCTGCCCGACTGCAACGGGAAGTGGATGTGTTCGCAGACGGCCCGCGACGAAGCCATCGCCTCGATCACATCGTCGGTGAAGTCATGGGGATGGGGACTGGTGAACCGTACCCGTTCGAGACCGTCGATCTCGTCGAGCGACCGAAGGAGTTCGGCGAATAGCGCCTCGCCGTCTAGGTCGCGACCGTAGGTGTTCACATTCTGGCCGAGCAGGGTGATCTCGATGACCCCATCTGCGACGAGCCCTTGGACCTCTTGGATGATCTCGCCCATCCGGCGCGACACCTGTGGACCCCGCACGCTGGGGACGATGCAGAAGGTGCACGAGTTGTCGCACCCGATCGAGATCGAGACCCAGGCGCTCCACGGCTGTTCGCGCTTGGCTGGAAGCGCCGACGGGAAGACCTCGAACTGCTCTCGGAACTCGAAGGCTCGTTGGCCGGTCTGATCGTGACGATCCAGAAGGCCTGGCAGTTCATCTATCGCGAAGGTACCGAAGGCCACATCGACCCAAGGGGCCTTCTCGAAGACGAGATTTTGATCCTTCTGTACCTGGCAGCCGCCGACCGCCAAGATCAGTTCAGGTCGCTCCTGCTTCAGAGCCTTCATGTGGCCAAGGGTTCCGTACAGCCGGTTGTCGGCGTTCTCGCGGACCGCGCAGGTATTGAACAGCACCAGGTCCGCGACCTCTGGAGAATCCGCTGGCAAGTAACCCTGAGCCTCGAGCAGGCCTGCGATCCGTTCGCTGTCGTGCTCGTTCATCTGACACCCGTAGGTGCGGATGAAGTAGGTCTTGCCCGAGGTCACGCTCTCGAAGTTTAGTCGGCGGGAAAGCAGTGGGCGCCGCATCGCTGCGGCGCCCACTAGTTCTCTGTGCTCAGATCAGATGGCGATCTGGTCACCGGTCAAGGTGACTGTCGTACTTCCGGTATCACTCCAGTTGTAGGAGCGAACCACGAAGCCCTTGTTCGCGAGGGAGGCGTTACCACCGACGGCGAGCAGGATGCCCGAGTAGGTGACGGTGACTTCCTCGAAGCAACCCACCGCGACCAGCGAGGAGCCGATCGGGCTGGTGCACTCTTCAGCCAGCGTGTTAGCAGCGTGACCGATCTCGGCCTCGCCACCGGCGCTGCCAGTGTTGGTGCAGATCCAGAAGTCCCAATCGATCGGCGGGGTTGCGTTCAGCACGGTCTCCCCACCCGGGTTCAACTTGAACGCCTTCGAGTGGTAGCCCACGCCATCGGGCAACAACTGTGCGCCACAACCGGTGAAACCGGCATCGTTCAGCCAGTCGTGACAGGTGAAGGTGCAGGGCAGGGCTGTCGCCTCGTAAGTGGTCTTTGCTGCCTGCGAGGGGCTAACCTGCATCACGGAAGCGATTGCGAGCGCAGCGACGAGCATCTTGCGCACGACGGACTCCTTTCATCGGGTCTTACGGTTGCGAAGGTGTTCGCCAGGAGTTGCCCCGATTCCTTCCCGGATTCCTCGATAGTTGACCAACCTGGGAAGCAACCATGAAGTTCGTCCGATTCGTTCCGTCAGATAGCCCGATGACCTGGGAGGACGACCTGCTTGGGCATCGTGAACGCGCGCGTTTCGGCATCTTGGAGGATGGGACGATCTTCGCGGTCGGGGCAGACCAGGACGAGTTGCTCGCGCTGACCGTCGCCGGAGATCGGCCACAGACCTCGGACCGACTATCGCTCGCAGAGGTTCGCCTCCTTGCTCCCATCCGTCCCACCGTGCTCAGGGACTTCCTGGCGTTCGAAGATCATGCCAAGGGTGGGGCGGCCAGACGCGGCGAGGGACTGAACCCCGACTGGTACGAGATCCCCGTGTCCTACAAGGGCAACCCTCGACAGATCCTCGGACCGCAAGACGAACTCCCGTACCCGGATTGGACCGACTGGCTCGACTTCGAACTCGAGATCGCGGCCGTGGTAGGCCGACCGGTCAGAGGCGTATCACCCGAGGAAGCGACCCAGGCGATCGCGGGATACACGATCATGAACGATTGGAGCGCACGCGATGTTCAGCGCTCCGAGATGGCCATGAGGCTTGGGCCCGCCAGATCAAAGGACTTCGCCACCAGCCTTGGACCGGCACTGGTGACCGCAGGTTCGGTAGATCCGCGCAATGGATTGGCTCTGCGTGCACGCATCGACGGCGAGACCTGGTTCGAGGGAACGACCTCTTCGATGCATTGGAGTTTCGGGCAGATCATCAGTTGGGTCAGCCAGACCGAATGGGTCCTGCCGGGCGACACCTTCGGATCTGGCACCGCCTTCGGCGGATGCGGCCTGGATCTTGACCGCAAGCTGCCCAAGACCTGCGAGGTCGAGCTGTCAGCAGAAGGCCTAGGCGTACTCCTCACCCGCGTCGTATGACCCGCCCGCGCGGCGCGTTTCGTCGGGACGACCGCGCGGCGCGTTTCGTCGGGACGACCGGGCCGCGTTTTCGTCGAGACGACCTCTGGCTCAGATCAGGCCGAGGCCCTTCGCCCAAGAGGTCGCATAGCCGTCCATCTCGGTTCCCTCGATGTCCTTGGCCAGGACCAGCGGCGTCTCGGTTTCGACCATGATCGCGTATTCGTCGGCGAAGTCCTTGGTCTTACCGGCTTCCATCGCAGCGGCTTGCGGGCCGTGGTGCAGGCCGGCCGGATGGACCGTGATCATCCCGGGTTTGATGCCGGCGCGGCTGAAGAAGGCACCCGAGTGATAGAAGAGCACCTCGTCCCGATCGATGTTGGCGTGGAAGAACGGGACGCGCAGAGCGTTCGGGTCTCCGGTCTCTGTTGGGCGAGGAGCGAAGGTGCAGATCTCGAAGCCGTCGTTCTCGAAGGTGCAATGCACGCTCGGCGGTAGGTGATAGCGCGGGCTAACGATCGGCCGGAAATCGGAGATGTGTAGCCGCATGGGGCACAGATCGCCCTTCCATCCGACCACATCCAGAGGGTGGTACGGGTAGACGAGCTTGGTCATCTGATCCCCACGCATGACCAGCACCTCGAACCGGCCCTCCTCGTCGCGAGGCTCTGGCGTCGGGATCTCTAGGACGCCTGGATCGAACTGCGCGTGTTGACCCAGCATCCCTCGGTCAGGGAGGCGATACTCGCCGGCGCCCTCGATGATGTAGAGGAACACCGGCTGGTCCGGCACGACTCGATGGGTCGTGCCTTTCGGGACCACCAGGTAGTGGCCGGGTTCGAAGGTCAGCGGCCCGTAATCGGTCTCTAGGGTGCCGGAGCCTTCGTGGACGAAGTAGCAGAGGTCTCCGGTCGCGTCACGGAGGTAGTAGGGCAGGGCCTCGGACGATCGAGTGACGAAGAGACGCACCTGGTCGTTGCTGGCTACCGGCGTCCAGTGGCCCTCGGGCAGCTCCCCAAGGTTGAAGGCTCGCGGTTGGAGGTCGCCATCGACCTCGATCCAGGCCGTCGGCGGATGCGTCCGGTACAGGTGACTGGCCCGTCCGTTGAACGATTCGCGCCCGTGTTCCTCTTCGAAGGTGCCCTCGGGTAGTCCGACATGGGCTTGCCTCGACACCTTGCCTCGAGAGATCGGGAACATCTGCCCTCCTGTTGGTCGTCTGGTTGCTGGAGCCGCGCGTGGTCCGTCAGAGGGTGCCGCGAGCCTCCTGCTCCCGTTCGATCGCCTCGAACAGGGCTTTGAAGTTACCGAGACCGAACCCTCTGCTTCCGTGACGCTGGATGATCTCGAAGAAGACCGTCGGTCGGTCCATCAGCGGCTTGGTGAAGATCTGGAGCAGGTAGCCCTCGTCGTCGCGGTCCGCCAAGATGCTCAACTCGGCCAGGGCATCGATGTCAACCTCGTCTCGGAGGTCTGCGAAGCGCTCGCGAACCTCCTCGTAATAGGTGTCCGGTACCCGGAGGAACTCGACACCCCGCTCGTGCAAGGCGGCGACGGTCTTCAAGATGTCGTCGGTTCGCAGGGCCAGGTGCTGAACGCCGGGGCCCCGATAGAACTCGAGGTATTCGTCGATCTGGCTCTTGCGTTTGCCCGGCGCAGGCTCGTTGATCGGCAACTTGACCCTGCCCACCCCATCCCACATCACCTTGCTCATCAGTGCGGTGTAATCGGTGGAGATCTGGTCGTCGCGGAAGTGGACCAGGTTCGCGAAACCCATGACCTTCTCGTAGTACTCGGCCCAATGGTTCATCTTGCCGAGTTCGACATTGGCCACGATGTGATCGATCGACACCAGCCCGACGCTTCGATCCGGGGTCGCCTCGGTGCCGACGAATCCGGGAAGGAAGGGCCCGCTATAGTCCTCGCGCTGAACCAGCTTATGAACCGTGTCGCCGTAAGCTCCGATCGAGGCGAGAACCACCTTGCCATGCTCGTCTTCCGAAACCTCAGGCTCGGCCACCGACGGCGCCCCCGCGTCGATCGCGTGGCGGTAAGCGGCCTCGGCGTCTGGGACCCGCAGAGCGACCGTCTTGACGCCGTCGCCGTGTAGGCGGACATGCTCTGCGACCTCGTCCTCGGGTGTCAGCGCTCCGGTGAGGACATACCGGATGTTGCCCTGCTCCATGACGCGGCTGACCCGCTGACGGTTGCCTGTCTCTAGGCCGGAATAGGCGCTCTGATGGAAACCGAAGACATGCTTGTAGTAGTTCGCCGCCTGTGAAGCGTTGCCCACGAAGAACTCGACATGATCGATGCCGAGGATCGGGAAGACATCGTCGCTCATGTGGCGCTCCTAGTCAGAGGTTCGGGTCTCCTCCAGGTTAGCGCCGTC
>JBKHYG010000079.1:0-41822 GCA_046565595.1 Actinomycetota bacterium
CACCTGCGCTCGTCTCAACACCGCAAGCGCTCGCATACGAGTCCGCGCTTCCCGACGAAGAGTACAAGCAGGCGATCATCGAGAAGGACGACCTCCAACTGGCTCACTACCAGCGGATCCTCGAAGCCCACGGTTGGGAAGCTAAGGACGGCCGTCTCGCGGCGATCCTTGGGTCCGAGGGACTCTGCGTCTGGATCGATCTGGATCGGGTCACCCGACAGAAGCCCTCGAAGACCCAAGGCACGAAGCGGCGTGATGCGATGGAGCGCTACGCCTTCGAGTTCGGCTTCCGGCTGGACATCATGGCGACCGCGCAACAGCACCTGGTGGATCCATCGATCCCGCTGCTGGTCGAACCTTGGGCGTGCGACGATTGCAAGAGTTGCAAGTGGCGCGGTTACTGCTTGCCCTTGCTCGAGGAGCGCCAAGACGCGAGCCTGCTACCCCACATGAAGACCCTCCAGCGCTCCCGCTACGGCAAGGCAGGTCTCGAGACGATGCAGGCGATCGCAGGACTCGACCCCACGACTGCGGCTCTGGTGAGGAACGGCGTCAAGGTTGCCGAGCTGCTGGAGTTTGCTGACGACGCGTTGCCCGATGGCCCGCTGGGCGAGGACAAGAAGATGAGACGCCGAAGGAAGCAACTCGCCGAACTGAAGGCGGTCGGGATCGAGACCTTTGGCCGAGCTACCGACCGGTTGTGCAGACGCACGGCTCGTATCGCCACGGATGCGACCGCTGGGCACATCGACGAGGCGCGTGCCGCCCTGGGGCCTTCGGCCGTCTACAGACGGCGCGGTGTCTCGACCATCACGATCCCCCGGGCAGATGTCGAGATCGACATCGACATGGAGAGCATCAGCAAGCCATCGGTCACCTACCTGTGGGGAGTGCTGGTTCAGGGGCATCCGGACCCGTCGCTGAACCGTTATCACCACTTCTCGCGGTTCGATACCCCAACCCCCGAGCTCGACAGCGCGGTCTCGGGCGAGTTCTGGTTCTGGCTGAGCCAGGTGATCGCCGATTGCGAGGCTCGCGGGTTGAGCCTAAAGATCTACTGCTATCACTCCCCTGCAGAGGCGACTGCGCTCAGGCGATTCGCTGGGTCCGCCGGGCTCGAAGTCGAGGTCGAACGACTCGTGAACTCCGATCTGTGGGTCGACATGGAGAAGGTCTTCAAAGATCACTTCGCCACCGGTAGCGGAGTTGGCCTGAAGAAGGTCGCCATCCTGGCTGGCTACGCATGGGACGCAGAAGACGCCGGTGGCACCGAATCGATGCTCAGGTTCGCAACCGCCGTCGAGTCCGAGGACGACGATGAACGCAAGGCGGCGGTCGACTGGCTGCTCAGGTACAACCGGGGCGATGTCGAAGCGACCGCACACCTGCGGGACTGGCTGACCGACAACGCAGGATCGATCCCTCCGATCGAGAGCCTCGACGCGATGTTCGACGCGCCCGGCTGACTAGGAGCCCGACGGAACGGCGAACAGAGCCTTCGCGGCCGTGATCAGGTGGTCCGCGCCGATCCTCTGGCTGATATCGAGAGCCCGGTTGGCGATCTGCTCCGCCCCCTCCTGTCCTGATCGGCGCATCAGGATCGCAAGGTTCACCAGGGTCGCGGCTTCGATGGTGGAGTCCTCTGCGGTCCGAGAGGCTGCTAGGGCAAACTCGTATCGTTCCATGGCGGCGTGTATCTCGCCGCGTGCCGCAAACAACTGGGCACGCGACCCCAAGACGGCAGCCAAGGGAGCCGCTAGTCCAGAAGTAGCGGACAACTCTTCCGCTTCGTCGAGCAAGGCCTCAGCGTCGACCCAGCGTCCCTCGGTCCTGGCGAGGGACGCAAGCCCGATCAGCGCGCCGACCTTACGAGTGTGGCGGCGCGCAGCCATGGCGGCCAGTCGGGATCGTTCGTACGCCGCCGCAGCACCCGCAAGATCGCCCAAGGCCGCGCAAGCCGCGCCTCGCAGATATGAGGCCCCAGACACATCTGCGACGCGACCCAGACGCTCAGCCAGCCGCTCCGCTTCTGTAGTCCTGCGCGCAGCGGCCCTGAACCGCCCCAGCGATGTGTCCGCTTGCGCTAGCGCCAGTTGGATCTGGAGCTCGACCGGCTCGCTCACCCTGCCTTCAAGGTCTGCGATCGCGACGAGGTGGTGTTGCAGAACCTCCCTGTCGCTCGCGAGGGCAAGGAGGATGGCCGCAACATGCGCCCGGGCAGCCAGGTCAGGTCCGGGCTTACATGCACCTATCGCAGTCCTCAAACGGGCCAACCCTTGGCGGCGTTGTCCGCGGGCGTTCCAGTGTGTGGACCAGTCCACAGCCAGGGCTAGAGCAGATACCGGATCCGTCGCAGCAAGCCGGTCGGCGGCGGCCCAAAGGTTCGCAGACTCGTCATCGAACCACTGAAGTACCGGAGCCTCTTCCCCATCCTCGAAGGATGACATCGCGGTACCCACTGCGCCGATGACCCAGGACGCCAAACGATCAAGCGCCTCGTTGCGAGGACCGTCAGCTGCCTTCTGGAGCGCCCAGGCCCGCATCGGCTCCAGGTAGGTCATGCGGGATCCCGCCTCCATCACCAGGGATCGCTCGTGCAAGACTCGGCGCTCACGCTGGAGCCCCGGGATCGGGGCCTCGGACGGAACCCCTGCAGGCCAGAATGCGCCTTCGATGAAGACCCGCCGAGCGTCGCTTCCTAGCATGTCGAAGGACCATGCCATGACGGAGTCCAGCGAGCGCTGGTGTGGCGTCAAGGAACGGCCCCGACCTTCCAAGTTCGCACGCTCCAGACCCTCTACAACCTCGGCGAAGGAGCTCGAGGTGAGCGTGGATGCAGCCAACTCGATCGCTAGCGGCAACCCGCCCGAGAGCTTCGCGATCAGTTTGATCTGAGGGTTTCCCAGGATCGCACCAGCAGCTGCGGTCCGCACCCTGACCAGTTCGTCGGCATCCTCGGTCAATGGATCGATCCTCGCGACGACCTCCCCCGGGATCATCAGCGGTTCCCGACTTGTCACGATCAACCTCAGGTGGGGACACTCATCCAGCAAACGGTCACAGATGGACGCGACTTCCGCTGTCAGATGCTCAGCGTTGTCCAGAATCACCAGGCGTTCGCGGCCGCGCATCCCTTCTATCAGCGCGGCGACCGGATCCTCTCCTTCCGATGCGCTCGGCGACAGTTTCGAGGTCAATATGGGCAAGAAAGAACCGTTGTTCGCCGCCGCCAAGGGTACGAAGACGGCTCCATGCTTCATCCGGGGCGCCACGATGCGGCTGACCTCGACGGCCAGGCGTGTCTTCCCAACGCCGGCAGGACCTAGGAAGGTGACCGCACGGTGCTCTTCCAAGAGTCCGATCGCATGATGTATGTCATCGCCCCTGCCTACGAATCGGTCGCGCGGAGCCGGCAGGTCGAGGAGATCGCTCGCCATCGGCTGTGTCCCGAGGATGATCGAGCGCTCTAGAGCCTGCAGTCGAGGGTCAGGGTCCAATCCCAGGTGGTCAGCCAGCAGGTCCCTGACCCTCCTGTACGCGGACAACGCCTCGGCGGTCCTGCCCGTGTGCCACAGTCCGTCTATGAGAGAGGCCCAAAGGGATTCGCGAAGAGGGTGCCGCTCGACGCCCGACTCGAGCAAGCCGATCGCCCGCTGCTCATGGAGCGGATCGCCCCTGGCGGACCGCATGTACCGTTCGAGCGTCACCAACCGCAGATCCTCTAGTCGTGCCGCCTCGGCCTGACAGCAGGAGATGTCCTCTCCTTCCTGCAGGGCGTTTCCGCGCCATAGCTCGAGAGCGGCCAGGAGTTCCCGAGATCCCGACGCTTCCGAGAGCTGGTCTTCGAAGCGATGCGAGTCCAGATGCGCACCATCCAGCCATACGCGATCGCCGTCGATGGTCAGTGCGTCGCCCAGCACCTTGTGTAGCCGAGAGAGGTATGCCGCCAGCGTCCTCTTCGCACTGGGAGGGGGTTGCTTCCACAACGCGTTCAGCAAGAACTCGCGGCTGATCGGCCTGGGGGAAAGCGCAGCCAGGATGCAGGTCAGAGCGCGAGGCTTTGGCCCGCCGAGGTCGAGCCGTTCGCCCTCATCCCCCAGAACCTGCAAGGGGCCCAGAACCCGGATCTCCACGCCCCAAACCCTAGTCACGAGGGTCTCGATGGTGCCCGGGAAGTTCGATGGGGCGTGATTGCAACAACCCTGCAACACATTGCTTCCATGCTGCGCTGATCCACAACGGGAGGCGATGACGATGAGGTCCCCCTCACTATCCAAGGTCATGTCGATCATCGGCGGGGCCGCAGTTCTTCTGGCCGGCGGGGCGTTCGTCGTGCGCGCGAACGGGGCCGACTATCAGGCCTGTGTCAACTTCGATACGGGCTCGATCACGATGAAACCATCCGGGCCGCCTGCCCAATGTCCACAGGGTGAGACGCGGATCAGCTGGGACCAGATCGGCCCCACGGGAGCAACCGGTCCGCAGGGACCGGCAGGACCCGCGGGCGCCCCCGGGGAACCTGGACCAAAGGGCGAACCTGGGCCTCAGGGCGAACCAGGGATGTCAGGGATCGACTGCGAGGCTCGCCCTGGCAACGGCGTTGACTGGTCACGCTGCGATAAGTCGTCGCAGAGGATCAACCAATGGCTCTCCTATATGACACTCCGAGGCACGAACTTCGATCGGTCCGATCTCAACGAGATCCGGATGCTCGGGGCGGACGCACGAGCAGCGACCTTCCTTCGCGCGAAGGCCTCCCTCATGCTCGCCGATGGGATAGATCTCACGGGCGCGGACCTCGGATCGGCGGATCTACGGGGGACCCAGCTGAGGGGCGCGATCCTCAGCCAATCGCGCCTCGATCACGCGACCCTACATGACGCCGACCTCTCGTATGTCACCGCAGATGGTCATGTGAGCATGGTGGGAGCCGAAGCAAGGAGCCTAGAGGCATATCGCGCGAGATTCAGAGGGCTACGGGCATACGACGCCAACCTCTTAGGCGCCTCGTTCGACAGCGCAGAGATCCGAGACTCGAACTTTTCGAATTCAGATCTTACTGATGCGACATTCCGTGATGGCGTGCTGGAGAATGTCATCTTCTCGAGCGCCAGCATCGAAGGGATATCCTTCCTCGGCGCCCGATTGAACGAGATCCGCTTCATGAATAATCGCAGGCTGCCCATCCAGCCTTCCGTTGCTCACCGCGCGAACTTCAGCAGAACGATCATCAGGGCATCGAAACTGTTCTTGTTCGCGCGGAATCTAGGTTTCTACGGCAGCGACATCCGGGGGGTCAACATGGCCGGAAGTTACCTACAGGACGGCAACTTCAACGGCAGTTCCCTGACTGTCGTCGATCTTCAAGGCGCCGTTCTCTCTGGAACGAGTTTCCTCGGCGCAACCTTTGAGGGCGTTCAACTAACGGGTGCGCGGGGATTCAATCCTCGGGGCATCACATGGGTCAGTGCCAACATCTGTCCAAGCGGACGACGCCTCTTCAGCGCCCCGTGTGTAGGGCGGGATCTCATCCCCGCGCGGTAAGCAAGAGCTCCCTGCACCTAGACAACGCGTGCGTTGCTCATGACCAGTGCGTAGTCCTGATCGGTGCCGTCTCCACCGGGAACGCCATCGCCAGGCAGGTTCGCGGCACGCACCCTCAGGGTGTAAGCCCCCGATGGGTCAGCGACGAAGATGTTCTCGACAACCTCAAGGCGATCCGCGGATCCGCCCAGCACGGACATCCCCTTCGAGAACACATTGCCTCGGTACTGCGACGATCCCGACACCAGCGATAGGTCCAGATCGTTCACGAGGGCAGGGCTGGCGTTAGGCGCCGCGGCAGCGTCGCTCCAGACCAGACTGATCTTCATCGGCCTCGAGGGATCCACAGGCTCGATCGTCCAAGCGTGCTCCTCGCCCACCGCGTCGAACGGCGTCACCTGATCCAACAACACTCGTTCGAGGTTCGGATCGAACATCTCCTTCAGGTTGACCCGTCCCCAACCTTCGTGGATGTTCGGGATGTCCTTCAACCCCATGTCGTGAGCCGAGTTCACCAACATGGCTTTCGCCATCGCCGGCGAAGGAACCGCGCCCGGATACCTCTGACCCCACCATTGGACGAGCAGCGAAACCGCTCCCGCAACATGAGGAGCCGCCATCGAGGTGCCCGAACAGGTCGCATAGAGCACGACCAGAGGGCTCGCTTCGCGAGGTGGAGTGTTGCATAACACCGACGCGGTCGATCGTGGGGCGACGATGAACTCACCAGGTGCAGCGACCGTAGGCCCGATCCTGCCGTCCTTGGTTGGACCTCGCGACGAGAAGCTCGCGATCGTCTCGATGTTCCCAGCGCGCGCACTGCGAGAAGCAGCAACCGAGATCAGGTTCTTGGCTTCGGTAGGCGCACCCGGTCCGTTGAAGCTCGAGTTGCCAGCCGCGAACACCAGGATGAACGGCTGCGCGCCCGGCTCCTCCCAATCGCCATCACGGGCAAGCAGATCCATCGTGCGCGCGTTCTCCACATACCCGACCCGATCTCCATCACCGCTACCCCACGAAGCGTTCCAGCCGAAAGCGCCCTGGCTGATCGCATACGAGGTCGCCTGTTCGAAGGGCGGCAACTCGTCGATCCCGACGGTCTCTTCGATGATCCCGAGCACTCCGACATCGACCAGATCGACCCGGGGTGCAACTCCTAGGCCATATTGGAACCCGTTCGGGTCGTTAGCACCTTGCAGCACGCCGCCCCCGGCCGCGATCCCTGCGACATGGGTCCCATGACCGTCAGAGTCGCGATAGTCGGGCAGCTGGGTGAAGTCGGTGCGCGCGACCACTCGTCCGGCAAGGTCAGGATGCTGGTCGTCGATCCCCGAATCGGCGATCGCCAGCCGGACCCCCGTCCCGTCCACTCCCATATCGTCGAGGAACGCCCGGTAGCCAACGACGGGTCGTCCCAGCTCGGTGTTGCCCGCCACGATCTGCGACGACTGTTCATCCAGGGCGGTCAGATCCAGCGAACCCGGCCCGACAGACAGAACCGATGGGAGTTCGGCGAAGGTGCTGGCAAGTCTGGCCGGAACCAGGAGCGTCACCAACCGGCGGTCCGGTGACGAGGCCCATCCCGAGGCAGCTGCATCTAGCAGACGGTCATCGATCGCCGAAGCATGGACGACTACTGCCGCCATGTCGCCGGTGATCGCAGCCTGCTTGTCCTCAGCCGTTAGGGGCCGGACCGAGGACACCCGCGGATCCGACAGCAACCTCTCTGCGTCCCCTCGCATCCATGCGACATAGGCGTTCGGCGGCGAATAGAAGATCGGCCCGTCGGCGAACCCTTCGATCAACTCGCGATCTGACGGCTGTATCCGGGATATGAACGAGACCTGCATCCAGGAAGCTTCCGAAGCAGTTGCGCTAGAGCCGCTGGCTGGACCGAGGATCCCTACCAACAGGGCGAGCGCGGTCGCCGAAGCAGATATCCGAGAGATCATGGTCGTGGCTCCCCCTCGCCCAACGCGTAGGTATCGAAGAACAGGTGCGGATCTTTGCGCGCATCGAACGAGCCGTCGCCGTCGCCGTCGACCCAGACGCCCCGCGCAGACGGACCAAGCGATGGTCCTATGTCACGCGACTGCGAATCGAGGAACCCATAGCCCTCTCCGCCTGACGGCGTCTTGGCGAAGGCCACCGCATCCTCTGCACGCTCGAAACGCCCCGAATCCGAGGTGTCTACCCAGACGCCGGCGACCTCGCCGTCGGGGACGCCGTACCAGGGTGAGCCGTCTGCTGCCAAGAAGCCTCCCGGATACGCGAAGTAGTCGGCCTCTGGTTCGATGCCCAGCATCTGCGAGGTGATCTGGGACAGGGTGCGCGCGGTGTCACGCCCGAGCGACAGGGTCTCTTGATAGTGATCGACGCCGTTACGGTCTTCGCCGTTGGAGTAGACCGGATACAAGCTCGGGTAGGTGTAGTCGGTCGCTGACACGAAGTAGCCGAGCTCGTCTTGGCCAAGCCCGATCAAGAACCTGTAGGCGCCGGTCATCTGCGCGCGCGCCGGCCTCTCCTCGGGAACATCGGGGTTGGCCTTCTCGGACTCGGGAAGGTAACCGCCGGTATAGAGGTCGGGCTGTAGCTCTCCCGGTGTCGTCAAGAACTCGATCGGGCCTAGTTCGACGCGCACCATCTGTGTGCGGACCTGGTTGCCGAAGGGCGCCGGCACTCCAGCCAGATACATCTGTCGTTCCAAGGTTCCTACGGCTCGCAACGCCAGGATGAACTGGTTATCGACGCGTAGTTCGAACTCGCGGCTGTCGATCGAGAGGTCTGGATCGCTGACCAGTTCGCCATCCTCGGCTAGGGCGTCGCGTGCGGTCTGGCCGATCACCTCTCCCACATGCCTAGCTTTAGCAACCGAGCGCCGCGGGAAACGATCACCGGTGGAGGGATCCACGATCGGCATCGCCAACGCGGTGACAGCACCGATCGGTCCGTTGACGAAGACCGCCGTCCCGCCATCGAGTTCGACGGTCTGGCGAAGCGAGTACACATAATCGCTAGAGATCACGACCTCGCCTCGACCGATCTGCGGATCGCTTCCGGAGTCAGGGTCGATCAGTTCCGGGTGGCTCGCCCAGTTGACCAGCGTCCCCAAGACCTCGCCGCCAGAGGTGAACCGCAAGGCCGTGACGCCATCGTCGAACGAGCCCGGGTTCCGATTGCGGTCGAACTCGTTGTAGCCCGCGGGTGCCTCGCGTCGAGCGACGGTCAGCTCGGCGGAGCGCAAGCCTTCCAGCGCCCCCTCCGCAGCGTCCACGGCCTGGCTACGGACGAACTCCTGGTAGGTGTCGTTGACTCCCGACTGAACCAGCGATTCGCCATAGATCCCCAGCGTGTCGATCGAAGAGTGCGTGTGGCTCGAGGCCACGATCACCTGCGTGTCTGCGTATCGGTCTTGGATCGACCCGCGTATCAGCGCAACATCGTCGTAGAAGAGTCCGAGCAGATCCACCGAGATGACCACGAGCGTCTGACCGCCCTGCGAGATCGCAACCGCGCGAGCCTCGATCGGATCCAGCACCTTGGTTGGATTCTTGCCGCCTGCAACCGAATAGACCTCGCTCATCAGGTGAGCTGGCGGGACGATCGACCGGACAGCGAAGCCTGCTTGCAGACCGCCATCGCTTCGAGCCGGCCCGATCGCGAACAGGACCGACAAGACGATGGGAACAGACAGGAGCCTCTTTGACAGCATGCCAAGGGAGTTCGACACGATCAGCGAAAGGCCCTCCCGCCAGAAGGCGAGAGGGCCAGATGATCGGCCGGGGTGGCGTCACCCGACCGCGCGTGAACCGCCCGCCAGCATGCGCATCAACAGTAAGGCGATCATCGCGCCGATTATCGAGCCGATCAGGCCCGCGGGACTGAAGTCCTGGTCGCCGCCAGCGACGACATCAGCGATGAACCCGCCGATCACCGAACCTACGAGTCCGAGGACCATGGTCGCCAGCACGCCCATCGAGTCGTCGCCGGGCATCAGGGCCCGAGCGATCAGACCCGCGATGAGACCGATTATCAGCCACCAAACGATGTTCATAGAGAGCACCTCCGTCTGTCAGCGGCCGGTAGATACCCATCCCGCGGCCCGCCTAATCCTGGAAGGCCGGGTACGGTGGCGATCGGTCACCCCAGCGGGCGCGCACGGACCTGTAACGGGAACTCGGTGTTACGGCCGTAGAGTTCGCCCACATTGGGCTGTTCGCCGGGCAGGATCACCATGCGCTGCTCGATCATCATCTCCGTCAAAGGTACCGTCATGTTGGCGTTATCCGAATCCGCGATGATCTGGATGTGGACTCCGTGGGTGCCGATATCCCCTTGCCAGAACTTCCGGGGTCCGTCGGGATCGAGCTGCGGATCGCCATGAACATCGGCGTCCCAACAGATGCGCTCGCGGATCTCACCGTACCGATCGGTGTAGGTCGCATAAGGCCCATCGTCCACACCGCGACTGCGTAGATGCGGACCAGGATCGCTGCCCGTTCCATCATCGAAGCAGGAATCGTCGCGGTAATAGGGTTGGGCGATGATCGAGTACGCGTCGCCACCGGTGTGTTCACGGATGTTCCAACGGGCCACGATCGAACCGTAAGGACCTGCGATCTGCTCCCAGTTCAGAGCTGCTGCGGGGCCCGAGAAGAACGGGTCAGCGAAGTCGAGATCATTGCATACGCCGTCCTGACCGGCGATCTCGCACTTGTCTTCTCCCCCGGCGAGCGGGACCTCGTGATGCTGGGGCCCGATCACCGGCACCGGGTCATCGTCGTGAACCTCGAGGCGGTCTTGGGCGATGTGCACGCGCGTGTTGCCGAACACCTCGTCGTTCTTGCCGTCGATCGGAACGCCCTCGGTGACCCACGGGTTGTAGTAGGTCGAGACCTTGCCGGCGTTGTAATCCCACTGGACATAGATGCCGTCGGCGGGGGGGATGACATGCACGCGCAGGGCGTCACTGGCGCGCACCTCGTCGCGATAGAAGATCTCGGTCTTCACATTGTTCGTCGATGAGTCCGCGCCCCATGCGGTACGGATGACTCGCACGGGACCCCAGCGCTCGCCCATCAGGATCGATGAACCGCCCCAGTTGTTGACCTCTTCCTCGTAGCCGCAGCACGGCGTTGTCCCGCCGGGACGCTGCTGGAACGCGCGAGCCTTCCATTGGTCCACCAGGTCGGGTCCCATGTTCGGGTCCTCTTCGAGGCCGCTGCCGTCTGGCGAGACGCGGATCTGTGTCATCAGCCAACGGCCCTCGTATCGGAACCAATAGGTTGGGGTCTTCACCCAGGCGGTGTCCTTCGGGCGGCGTTGCTCGACGGCGCGACCCAACGGATCGACCGGCGAAGCTGGAACATCGCGTGCACGCCTCGGAGTCGTCACGACCGCACCGTTGTCGTCGCAGTAGGGGCCCTTCGGCGCGGCGCCATAGCCGTCGTAGGAACTCTGCGAGTAGACGAACATGTCGGCGTCAGCATCACGCTCGTAACGGACATAGCCGTTGGTCTCGTCGAAGGCAGGCTGGGGCCCGTCCTCGGCGGCCTGCATGATGTAGGCGAACGCTACATCTTCCGGGTCGCTGGGATCGGCGACCGCTATCTCATAGCCGTCGACGATCCCGTCCGGCAAAACTGCATCGACCGGTGCTTGAGCGCCGGCATCACTCCACATGAATACCAACTCGTCATTGTCGTCCAGACCAACTACCGGATCAGGAGTCGTCCCATACCCGTCGACGACGCGCGTTCCTGGGCGAGGGGTCGCCTTGCATACATCACCGCCGTTGTTCGGGTTGAGGTGTCCCCCGCCGTCTAGCCACTCGTCCCACGAGTAGCGGAAGCCCTCGCGGTCGTAGGCATAGGAGGTGTCTTGATCGATGCCGCTGTAGAAGGCGAATCCCGAGGCGTTGTTGGAGAGGTACCGCACGAAGCGTTCGTCGACCTGGAAGGGGATCTGTTCGAAGTTGTCTCCGTTCCACCGGTAGCCAAGCAGTCTGTTGGTCGGAGCGCCGGTGTTCGGATTGCGGGGAAGCCGCGACTCCTGCACACAACTGCGATCTCCGTTGTCGCCGTCGTCGTAGGGATTCCAGCCCTCACCCTCGGCGTAGCAGTCGCTACGCAGCGGCTCTGGCAAGTACCGCTGGGCATCGAAGGTGTCGTAGTTGGTGGGGCTCTGCGGCTCGCGGAAGGTCAGGTCGGGTCCTGCGGACCAGGAAGGGAACGCGCTGCCCTGGAGCACCACGGGTTCGGTTCCGCGTTCGACCCGTACGGGCGTATCGGCCCGGCCGACGGCCGGGATGAGCACCGCGACGAACGAGAGGGTCACCATTGTGGATCGGGTACGCATGGGTTCCTTTCCGACGGACATTTCGCAAGGGTTCTGCATATGGGGCCAGGTTCCCTGCATGACGGTCAGCAGGAACGGGCACGGTGGAGGCTGATGGTCGGCAGTCGCGCCGCCCCCACCACGAGCCCAGATCGGGCCGGAAGAAGGGTACCCTTCGTGACCATGACCGAGAGAGAATCCAACACGAAGGCCAGTACGGACGGACATGCCACATCGCTGACGGCAAGAGCCGCAGGCTGCCGCTCCGCCACCCGCTCGAAGAGCCGATCTTGATCGGACATTTCCTCGGTGCGTTCGACGGCGATCCAGGATCCGATCGATGACTGCACCCCCTCCCTCCCCGAAGCCGACACCCAAACCCAAGCCGCTCATCGGGTGGCGCGAGTGGGTCGCGTTCCCCGACCTGGGCATCCCCGAGATCAAGGCCAAGATCGACACGGGCGCGCGCACCTCGAGCCTGCATGCCAGCCGCATCCAGACCTTCACCCGGGACGGACAGCAGTGGGTTCGTTTCGAGGTGCATCCCTATCAGCGTGATGCGAAGAAGACGATCACGGCAGAGGCACCTTTGCTGGGTCACCGTTCGGTACGCAGCACAAGCGGGCATGACATGCTGCGACCGGTCATCTCAACCGATCTCGAGGTGGCCGGTACTCGCAGACCTATAGAACTGACCCTGTCGAACCGAGATGCGATGGGATTCCGTTTGCTGCTAGGACGGAGAGCCTTGAGGCGCTATCACATCGATCCAGGGAAGTCGTACCTGACCGGGCGTAGAGGAGATGGAACATGAACATCGTGATCCTGTCGAGCAAAGCCACGCTCTACTCGACCAACCGCATCAAGGAGGCGGCCGAGGAGCGTGGCCACGAGACCCGCGTGATCGACTATCGGCGCTGCTATATGGACATCACCTCTCACCGCCCGACGGTGCGTTTCCAGGGCGAGCCGATCAAGGGCGTCGATGCCGTGATCCCGCGCATCGGAGCCAGCTACACCTTCTATGGCGCCGCGGTAGTCCGGCAGTTCGAGATGATGGATGTGTTCATACTGAACGAGTCCCAGGCGATCACCCGCTCGCGCGACAAACTGCGGTCACTGCAGTTGCTCGCACGCAAGGGCATCGGGCTGCCCGTCACCGGCTTCGCGAACTCGACCAAAGACATCGAAGGGCTGATCGACATCGTCGGCGGAGCGCCGCTGGTCGTCAAACTCCTCGAAGGGACCCAAGGCGTCGGCGTCGTTCTTGCAGAGACCAAGAAGGCTGCCGAATCGGTGATCGCAGCCTTCCGGCAACTCGATGCGAACATCCTGGTTCAAGAGTTCATCAAGGAAGCCAAGGGCGCTGACATCCGCGCGTTCGTCGTCGGCAACCGCGTAGTTGCCTCCATGATGCGAACACCAGCCCCCGGCGAGTTCCGCTCGAACCTGCATAGGGGAGGTTCCGCAGCGAAGGTGAAACTGACACCAGAGGAACGGTCCACGGCCGTGCGGGCGGCGAAGACCATGGGGTTGCGCGTGGCCGGCGTCGACATGATGCGCAGCAACCATGGCCCCGTGGTCCTCGAAGTGAACTCCTCGCCTGGGCTGGAAGGCATCGAGGAGAGCACAGGTGTGGATGTAGCACGCAAGATCATCGAGTACCTCGAGAAGGAGGCTCGTCCTGGCCGCACGCGCGACCGCATCTCGGGGTAGGCGTCAGCCGATCACGATCGGCGACACCACGATCAAGCCGGGACGCGCCGAGCGTCTCGAGATCCCGATCGCTCGCCTACCGGCGGGATCTTGGGTGTCCCTGCCGGTCAAGGTCCTGCACGGCAAGGCCGACGGCCCGACCATGTGGCTGTCGGCCGCGATCCACGGCGACGAGATCAATGGTGTAGAGGTGATCCGTCGGCTCATGGATCTACTCGATCCGAGGGATCTGCGAGGAACCGTCATCGCGGTACCGATCGTGAATGTCTTCGGCTTCATGAACGGCTCGCGCTACCTGCCAGACAGACGCGACCTCAACCGGTCCTTCCCCGGCTCGCCGAGAGGTTCGCTCGCCTCGAGGCTCGCCGATCTGTTCTTGACCCAGATCGTCGATCGCTGCGGATTCGGCATCGACTTCCACACCGGGGCTCATCATCGAACCAACCTCTCGCAGATCCGCGCTGACCTACAGGACGCGCCGACGCGGGGAGTCGCCGAAGCCTTCGGTGCGCCGATCATGATCCACGCCAAACTTAGGGACGGCTCTCTGCGAGAGACCGCGGCCAGTCGCGGCGCCAAGGTCTTGCTCTTCGAGGGCGGCGAACCCAACCGTTTCAGCCGCCAGGTCATCGAGACGGGTGTGGACGGGACGATGCGCGTCCTGCGATACCTCGACATGTGGGGCGATGGTCCGGCCAAGGTCGATACGCAACCGATGGTCAGCGAGAAGACCCTGTGGGTGAGGGCTCGCCGTAGCGGCATCTTGTGGCTTCAGGTCCAGATCGGCGATCATGTTCGCAAGGGCCAGCCGCTCGGAACCATCTCGGATGCTTTCGGAGAGGGCGCTGCCCACCTGACCGCCCCGAGCGACGGCGTCGTCATCGGTACGACCAGGAATCCGCTTACCAGCCAGGGCGATGGCCTCGTACATATAGCCCTGCTCGACCAGCAGGGTTCGACCCCCGAGTCGTCGTAGATATATCGGACCACTCGGACATCTCAGAAGAGGATCCACATGCGCCGCTCGGCCATTCTCGTCGTCTCAGCCCTTGCTCTCTCGTTGCTGCCGTCAACGATCGCGAACGCCGTCGAGTTGAACTGTCCACCTCCCGACGCTCCCCTCGCAGCGTCACGCATGCCCACCAACCCCGGCGTTCCAGAGCTCTACCGGACCGGGCCGGATGGCTTCACCACCGTGACGGCCCTGATCGACGACCCCGCAGACTCCAACCCGGTCGTCAGTTTCGAGACCACCGTGCTGCTGCCACAGCCTCTGCCGGCGGGCACGAAAGCCGGCACCTGGTACCACCAGTGGGAGCAAGCCCCCGAGATCATCACGGTCGGCGTGTGGATGACGAACAGTCGTGGCGACAAGGTGCGGTTGCCGGTCTTGGCGATAGAGAACTTCGGTTCGTCGATCGATGAACTCACGCTGCAGGCGCAGGCGCGCGCACTCAACGATGCCCTGCATCACGCCTTCATCACCGCACCGTTCCTCTGGAACGCGCTGCTCGTCGGAAGCGACGGGGTCGCCTACATCCCACAGGTAGGAGGCCTTGCAGCTGGACTCGGATTCATCATCGCCAGTTACACGCTGACCAACTATCCCGCGAGCATCGGCTGGGAGTCGTATCCGCCGATCTACATCTGGCAGACCTACGAGAATTCGCTGGGCCAGCAACTGTGGACCGGCCAGTCGGTGCGCCGCAGCGGCGCCTACAGCTATCAGGGCGCCTCGTCCACCTCAGGTGGTTACGGCGGCAAGGGCTGCACGAGGACCCGTATCGACGAGGTGATCCGCACCGCTGACTCCGCCACTGCCCCTGCCGGGGTCTGGATCAGCGAGATCGCAGAAGGGCGATGCGACGGATCGTGCATGGCTCCGAGCACGACGGAGCGAACAGAGGAGTTCAACGCCAAACAGACGATAACCAGCGGCATCCAGATCGGCGGCGCCGATGTTCCTCTGGTCGTCGTCGAGCAGACCGGCTACAAGCGCGGCGAACAACCCTTCTTGATGTACGCCGACTATCAGCGTGAACGCGTATCGGTCGGAACAGAGGTTGCCGGACGGTTCGTACCTCTGATCGGCTTCCAAGCCGAAGCCTGGCACGCTGCTCCCCCCAACCGCCAGAGGCGACTGTTGAGCGTCGGCGCCTACGATCCGCTCGGCACCTACCGCCCCGTCATAGGAACCCGCATGTGGTTCGAGCGTCTCACCAGCGATGTGTGGCCGTTCCTGCTCGCGCTGGACGGTCTAGGCAGTCATTTCATCGGCGATGCCATGATCGACCTGGGCACCTTCGACCCTGACGGCGGCTTCGTGCCGCTGATCGGCACACGCTACGACGACGACTTCCCGGGGCGACGCTTCGAATATCGAGCGATGATCTCGACCGGGCCCTATGTCCTCGATGATTTCCAGCCGGTCCTGGCTGCAACCTACGATGGGAAGCAGACGCTCACCAGGTGGGCGCTGGCGGATGTGTCGAACGATCGCGCAGCCATGCAAGAGTGGATCATCGCGGCCGGCGGATGGAATCCGTCGCCTCCCATCGGTTACAGGCCGATCGTGGGCGTGCGCTTCGCCCCAGGAACAGATCCCGGCCAGCACGAGACCTATCGTGTCGGAGCTTTCCCAGCCGACTATCAGACATTCGTGCCCTTGGCAGGAGTGGACTACCACGGATCCCAGACCAGTGCTTCCTGGGCGCTCGGGTATGCAGGAGATCCGTCCACCTATGGGACGATGCGGATCGTCACACCCGCCCGGTTCGATGTCGGGATCGAAACGCCGGTCACCGGCTTCGTTCCTGTGGCAGGCGCGCGGATGACTCCGGGCAGTCCGCAACGCACGGATGCAGGTGTCTGGACTCCGGTCGGCTACCTGCCGTTGGTGACGGTCTGCCAGTCACCCACGACCTCGCCGGGCGGTGGCTCCATCGGTCTCGCCCTCGGCGGATCAGGTGCGCCCTTCGAGATCCCGCTCGCAAGAGGCTCTGTCACCCCGACCGCCCCTCCACCTACGGTCACAACGGGCGTCTGCTGAATCGCCGCACTAGGTGCGTGCGAACTCGGCGGTGCCCTTCCAGCATGTAGCGACCCCGAAGCAGAGTTCGAACGCGACGCCTGTCTGCAGGCCTGCGCGGCTGGTTGGACCTAGACAGACCCGTCCGTTGCCGTCGGCGGTGTACAAGCAACCTCCAACCCTCGGGTCGAAGGATCCCGAGTACCAGGTGAGGGTCCCATACGACAGCCCCTGGCATTCAACGCCTACCGACAAAGGGCGCATCCCTAGCGTCTGCTCATCAGAGGATCCGATCAAGGTGAAAGGGACCTTGTAGGCGTCAGCAGCGCACCCCGGGCGAGCCACGGTTGCGATCCCCGTGGATGATCCCACCGGCCGCCCCAACTCTGAACTGCGCGCTGCCGTCGCGCTCATCACGGCGACGATCGCCGCAACGATGAAACTGATCTTGAGCGCGCGTCGCCATGGACGCGGGTTCAGATCGATCACATGATCGTGGTCGTGATCGTCGAACCTGACCGGGATCTTCGGCATGGCTAGTTGTTCGCCCCCTTGGCGATCGGAGGGACGGGATCAGGGTCGCCAGGCTCAGGCTGTGGTGATCCCGTAGGGGTGTATTCCGGCTTGGGTTCCAGGCTCCTGGAAGGGCTGGGCGATGGGGATGGCGTCGGCCTCGGATTGGAAGAAGGTTGCGCTGTCGGCGATGGCTCCTTCGACGGTTCAGGGACCGGGGGTTCGCTCGGCTCTGCGGTCGCAGTGGGTTCTGCAGTTGCCGACGGCGTCGGCGGGAGCGGAGGCAACGACGGCAGTGGGTCCGTCTGGTCTGAGGCGGGCTCCTGCTGAGCGATGACCGCGGGCGGTTTCGGAGCGTATGTGGGAGCGACGACGCTCGGCAGCGCCGGCACCAGACCCAACACGATCGCGCCGCCGGTTGTGGCCGCACCCGACCCGGTCGCGATGGATTCGATGCCACGAAGGAACGGGACCTGAGCTACCCAAGCGAGAGGACCAGACACCAACCGCAACCGGCCTAGAGACACCTGCAGGAACGCGCGCACCATCGCCGGATCGAACTGGGTTCCAGAGCACCGGACGAGTTCCGCGCGCGCCTCTGCCGCGCGCACCGGTTTGCGATAGGCGCGCCTCGCGGTCATGACCTCGTAGGAATCAGCGACCGAAACGATGCGCGCGGCCCTCGAGATGTGCCATCCGCTCAGTCCATGCGGATAGCCTCGCCCGTCGTATCGCTCGTGGTGCTGTTCGACCGCCAGAGCCCATTCGCCCAGCCATCCTTGCAGCGGCGCGATGAATCTCATGCCTTGTACCGGATGCTGCTTGACCAGATCCCACTCGCTCTCATCCAGCGCCTCAGGCTTGTTGAGGGTGTCGGCCGGAACCATCAGCTTGCCAACATCGTGCAGCAGAGCGGCCCATCGCAACTTGTTGCGATCATCCTCTTCGAGTTTGAGTTCCTCGGCGATCAGATCCGCATAGATGCGTACCCGTTCGGAATGGCCGCGGGTTCCTCGGTCGTGCGCCTCCTGCGCGGCCACCAGGGTGAGGATGTGTTCCGCAGCGCGAGCTGGCTCATCGAAGACACCTTCCTCGCGCGCACGCGCGGCGATAGCCTCGAGCTCCTTCACATTGCCCGACTGGCGAGCCAACTTCCACCGCGAGGGCGCTTCGCTCGGGAAGGCGAGCGACAGTTTCCAGAGGACCGCCAACGGCAGCAGGCGTCTGGCCGCCACATCGGTCAGGCGCAGGACCACCAGCGAGATCGCGAACGAGCAGCCCCAACGCAGAAGCAGGCCTGGGGTGCCCCGTCCTCCTACGAACGAGCGCACGAACCAGACCGAGATGCCGGCAGCGATCACGATCGGCACCACGAACACGGCTGCCCGTAGCAGCGCGCTCGCGAGCGGCCGGGACTGCCACCGGTCCTGTTGGGGTGCCGGCACTTGCTCTCCGCTCCTCTTGGCTCAGACCTCCCATACGGGTGGTCAACAGAGGTATCGGAACGGGTCATCAGGTACTTGACCCCTGGTCCAGAAGGGCTGGCCCCTGGCGACGGCGAACCCTCTGGCATGCTTCGAAGGATCCTGGCCGCCGCTGTCCTGGTGGTGACCGCTCTGCCTGTGGCCCCGGCCCAGGCCGCATTGGTCTACGAGGTCGAATGGGTCGAGAGCGTCGGTGGGGCTCTGATCAGGGTCGAGACACGACGGGATCCGGCTTTCGATCCGCAGCCCGTCCTGCTGACCTACTCTCCCTATACGGTCCTCGCCGGCGCGCAGCCCGCCGCCGACGGATTGGCCAGCCGCTACAACCGCCTAGGCATCGCCAGGGCCGTAGCGCATGTGATCGGCACCGGCGGCAGCACCGGCTGTTGGGATTACGGTGGTGCCGCTGAGCAGCAGAGCGGTGTGGATGTCGTGAACCATCTGGCCTCGCGAGGCTGGTCGAACGGTTCGGTCGGCATGATCGGGGTCAGCTACGAGGGGACGACAGCCACGATGGTCGCGGCCCGCGGGGACGATGCGCCGGGCCTGAAGGCGATAGTGCCGATCGCCGCGATCAGTCGCTGGTACTCCTACGCGTTCCACGATGGCGTCCGCTACTTCCAGAACTCTGAGTATCCGAACGATCAGGGTTTCGACACACCGCTGCTGTTCGACCTTGGCTTCGCCAAGACCGTCTCGCGGGATCGCGGCGATCCCCGCATGGCCGAGGTAGTCGCGTCGCGGGCTGCCGAGTGCGGCGCGATCGAGCACACCGCGCAGGCTTACTCGAGGAACCCCGACTATGGCGACTTCTGGCTTGAGCGCGACTATCGCAAAGATGCTGCGAACTTCCGAGCCTCGGTGTTCCTCGTGCACGGCTGGCAGGATTTCAATGTGAAGCAGGAAGAAGCGATCGGTCTTTGGGAGGCGTTGCGCGAAGACGATCCGAACACCCCACAGATCGAGGGGCCGCCGCTGATGAAGATGTGGCTGACCCAGGAACCTCATTCCGACGGAACCGGCCCCGGGTACGCGCAGGCGTTGGATGCGTTCCTGCAGCAGACATTGCTCGGGATCGACATGGGCGCAGAGGATCTACCGACCGTAACGACCGCCGGTCGTGACCACACCGGTCCGCTCGACTTCCAGCAAGAAACCTCATGGCCTCCTGCGGGGACCGAGACTCTCGACCTCTACCTAGGCCGCTCCTTCACACCGCTCGAAGGAGCACCGCAGTACGGGCTCATCGGCTCCAAGGGTGAGAGCGGCACTTTGCGAACCGAGCCTCAGGACGACGGCGCCGGCTGGACCCATGCCGACACGGGTGCCGCAACCGAGGAGATCTCGCTTCGCGATCCGCTGAATCGGGATGGGCACGGCTACTACTCGCTGTTCCATCGCAGCGAGCCTCTGAGTAGCGACATGCGTATCGCGGGTGCGGCGGAACTGGACGCCTATGTAGAGACGACAACGCCCGGGCAGTATCTCGCGCCGCTTCTGGTCGACGAAGATCCCGACGGGACCCTGTCTGTCATCCAGCGCGGCTTCCTGAACCTGGATTACCGGGACGGTTTGAGTGAAGCCAAGCCCGCAACCGGCCGCATGCGTGCGCGAGTGCGGTTCCTTCCTCAGGATTACACGATCCGAGCGGGACACCGGATCGGCGTGATCCTGCAAGGGTCCAATGCCGTCTGGGCCGTGCCTGGCAACCCGGGACTCACCTCGTACGCGATGGGTCCGGTCGCGGGTTGGACCAGTGTTGGGACCAGACTCCGGCTTCCCGTGGCCTCATTCACCGCAGGCGGCGATTACCTACCGAAGTGATTCGGGACCAGATCAGGGGTACCCGATCCGGATCGTCGGACACACTTGACGGTACCGCCACGGAACCCACGAACGCTTCTTGGCTATCTCCGGCGTGAACGGACCGTTGGGATCAGCTTCCACATAGCCAGCCGGCTTCGGCGGACACTTGTAGCCGTATAGCCAACGCATCGCCAAAAGCTCACCATAAGCCGGCGACTGATCGTATCGGTTGTACCAGAGACCATCAGGCGGTTGAGGGTCTGCAGTGCACTCCAAACTAAGCATCGTCGCGCAGATTGCTTCGTCGGCCGGATGCCCCAGGCCCAAGGCATGCCCAAGTTCATGCACGAGGAGACCTGAAATCTCCCTTAGATTGCCCCTTACTACACCGCCTCCGTCAGCCGGATTCATATTCTGCATCTCAAAGGGAGTACACCTGAACCGGCATGGGAGCCACTCCCAATCTCCCTGGGCGATGGCGATGTCGAACTCCCCATTCGGCATGTTCGCAGTCTCCCCTTGTCCTCGGCTTGGCCAGGGGGCGATCACGCTGAGCCCGTCCTGCCGATACGGAACCGCATCTGTGTAGCCTAAGAATCGGAACCGCACATTGGGAATCGCGTACTCCCAGGTCCGGGCGGCATATGCGACCGCGCGACGGAAGTGTTCTGGGTCGTTCGCGTCGTAATCCGAGGTCTTATTGTATGGGTTGACCTTCGGAACCGATGTGAATGTTGGGTTGATCCAGTAGTCGAACCGGTAGACGCCCCGAGCGTCAGGGGCCGGCAGACAGCTAGTGCTAGTGAAAGCCTGCCGGGCACAGTCATAGATCTGTGCCGCTCGACACCAATGCCCCGGGCAATCGCGCAGATCGTTGTCCTTGAACTCCCAGGCGGCTTGCGACGGACCCAGCCCTGGCAACTGAAGAGCAACCAGGGCTATGAGTCCGATCGCAAGGCGCTTGAACATAGTCCCTTTAGGTTCCGGGAACCGTGAAGCAGTTGGAGCCTAGGTTGCCGACCTGCACACACAGGTCGACATCGTCGTGTATGTATCCCGAGCCTCCATTTGGAACGAACACATGGAGGGTGCCCATCTGGATGCGCTGCTGCTGGTAGCACACCAAGAACGGACACACCACCGCACCGTCAGTGATCGATACGTCCTCATCGAACGACAAGCCCGGGTCGTCTCTGATGTCTAGTGGAACCCCGTTGACATAGATCCTGGAACTGCTCTTGCAGAAGTCAAGGTCTCCGTGAGGGCACCCAAGCGCGGCCCCGACCTCGGCTCCAGTTGACAGCAAGAACGCCGAGCAGTCACCCGCGGGATCGCCGCAGGTGCCGAAACGGACCTGCACGCCAGGCCTACCAGGATCCTCATCGAACATCCCAGCCTTAGCCGAGAAGAAGCTCGTCCGATTCCCTGCCCCGTCCAAGGTGTAGACACAGATACCGTTCCATCCGCTGACGCTCGCGTCAACCGCAACCTCGACACCCGGCGCACCAGACACCCACACCGGCACATAGCCAGAACACTGGAAATGGCTCGCCACCGCAGGCTCCACGCCCACGAACCCGCCGACAGTCATCCCAACAGACGCCAACATCACAACCAACCTCTTCGACCCCACCATCGCTATCCCCTCCTACTTCTTGGCCAACACTCTTCAGCCAAAAAGTAGACTCTCTCTCTCTCTCTATGTCAACCCCCTCTGACTAGGCAGGAGCAGACATATTCACTTTCCAGGGGACCGGTTCGGGCTCACGGCTTCCCGTTAGCCTTCGTCGCATGGAATTCCAAGAGGTCCTGCGAAGGCGCAGGATGATCCGCAACTTCACCACCGAACCGATCCCGGACCAGAGCCGCACACGCATACTCGAAGCATTGCAGCGCGGACCGAGCGCCGGATACTCCCAGGGCTTCGAATTCCTGATCTGCGAGGACGAGGCAGCCGAACGCTTCTGGCAGGTCGCGTGGCCAGACGATCAGCGATCACGCCCGCACTCTGGTGTGACCAACTCGCGATTCATCATCGTCCCGTGCGCACACCGCGACACCTACTTCGACCGATACGCAGAACCCGACAAGGGCTGGACCGACCGCGACCCGAACCGGTGGCCCACGCCCTTCTGGATCGTCGACACCGCCTTTGCGGCGATGCTTGCCCTGTTGACGGTCACAGACGAAGGGCTCGGAGCGCTCTACTTCGGCTTGCAACATCAAGACGCGGTCCGCGAAGGATTCAAGATCCCTGACGACTATGAGCCCATCGGTGCGATCGCCATCGGCCACCCAGCGCCCGACACGCCCTCACCGTCACTCAAACGAAACCGGCGGCCCGCCCCCTCGGTTCTTCACCACGGCAACTGGTAGTTCACCGGTATTGGCGTGCTTGGATCTCGTATAGCTCTGCATAGAGTCCATCACGCGCCACGAGTTGTTCGTGCGAACCTGCCTCGACGATCTGGCCGTCGTCTATGACGATGATCAGATCGGCCATCCGAACGGTCGAGAATCGATGCGATACGAACAAGGTGATCGCGCCGACCTCGCGCCCAACCCGTGTCGCCGCTGCCGCGTAGCGTTCGAACAGCGCATGTTCGGTGTCCGCGTCTAGCGACGCGGTCGGCTCGTCGAGGACGAGCAACAGTGGCTCTGCACGCATCATCCCTCGGCCCAGCGCCAGCTTCTGCCATTGCCCGCCGGACAGTTCGATCCCGTCTTCGAAGGTGCGTCCCAGGTTCGTGTCCAAACCACTCGCAAGGCCCGCTGCCACATCCTCTGCTGACGCTCGCTCGAGCGCACCTTGGATGGCCGGCCGATCCTGCAACGCAGGCAACCAACCCACCCCGACAACTTCACTTGCCTGCAACTCGTATCGGGCATGATCCTGGAAGGCTGCGCTCATCCGGCTCCGCCACAGTTCGGGATCCATGCCCGACAGTTGCCGGCCGTCCACCAGGATGCGACCTTCGGTCGGTTCGTAGTAACGGCCTAGCAACTTCACGATCGTCGACTTGCCTGCACCATTGTCGCCTACGATCGCCACCGTAGAGCCGGCAGGGATGGATAGATCGACGCCTCGCAGGACCGGTTTGGAGGTCCCTGGATAGGTGAAGTCGACCGACTCGAAGCGGATGCCGTCTCGGATCCGATCGGGCACATCGACGGTGGCTGGAGGCGCAGCATGATCGCGCGCATAGTTTCGCAACCACCGGTATCGGCCGACGGTTCGGAGAGTATCGAGCGCCCAGGTGACCGTCTGCACGAAACCGGTCACCTGACCGTTCACCTGGCCAGCGAGCGTCATCGCCAAGGCGACATCGCCAGCCGTGGCTCGACCCTGAACCGCTTCGCGCGCCACCAAGATCAGCGTACCGATGTACGCCGCGGCGAACACCAGCCAACCGAGGGACGACAGCCCAGCGGCGCGCGCACGCGCAGCGTTGGCCGACGAATCGAAGCCCTCCAGATCCTCGGAGTGGCGACGGATCATCGTCTCGGCGGTGCCGAAGATCCTGATCTCCTTCGCCGGACCGGGCGATGTCCCTAACTCGTAGAGCAGGTCCGCCCGTCTGCGAGGCTCGGCGCTTCTCTCGAAAGCCTTGATGACCCAGCGCGCCCCGATCGCGCCCGTCCACACCGATGGGATCGCGAACAGAGGAAGCAGGACTAGCGCCGGATGAACCCGAGTCAGCAGGAACACGCTGGTGGCCAGGCGAGCTACTAGCCCGATGTTCTCCATGACGGCTCCGACCGCCATCCCGATGGCCTCACGACGATCTCGTAACAGCGTCATCTCGTCCAGGAAATCCGCCCGCTCCTGATGTTCGATACCTGGCAGGGATGCGGTCAGATCGAGGATGTCGTGATCGACCCGTCGGCCCACCCGTTCGGCCAGCCCCAACCTGATGTAGAAGCCCCCCCAATCCAGAGAGCAGGGCGAACCCCATGATGCCTCCGGTCGCGACCGCACCCCAGACGATCGCTCCCCCGTCGCCGGCGATCGCACCGTCGATGATGATCTTGAATATCCATGCGAACAGCGTGTCGCTGGCGCGCGAGAGCATGGTCAGCACGATGACGAGGGTCGCTCTGATCGGAGCGGTTCGGAACGACAGAGCGAGTATCAGCACCAGATCGCGCCACGATGCGGGCCGCTTGGGTGTGATCGCGGGGGTCATATCGCCTCCCCGCCCTCCGGTACGGAAGAAAGATCGACGAAGCGCGCCGCCTGCAGGCCGAACATGCGCGCGTAGGTACCTCCCTGCGCGACCAGTTCGGCATGCGTTCCGAGTTCAACGACCCGACCTCGGTCCAGCACACAGATCCTGTCTGCCCTGCGAACCGTGGAGAACCGGTGCGACACCAGGATGGTCGTCAACCCTTTGGTCAGATCCAGGAAGCGGTCGAACAGCGCCGCTTCCGCTCGCACATCGAGATTCGCGGTCGGCTCGTCCAGTATCAAGACCCCTGCGCCAGCGGCGACGGCGACCATCGCACGGGCCAGAGCCAAACGCTGCCACTGGCCACCGGAGAGTTCCGCGCCGCCTTGGAATTGGCGTGAAAGAGGGGTGTCGAATCCCCCGTCCAGGCTCTCGATCAGTTCCAGGGCACCCGCCTGCTCAGCTGCTCGCCGAAGCGCCTCTTCGTCGTCGGCCAGCGACAGTCCGCCCAGGGCGAGGTTCTCGCGGGCGGTCAACGGATATTGCACGAAATCCTGGAAGATCGCAGCGAGGCGTCGCTGCCACTCGACAGGATCGAGTTCACGCAGGTCGATCCCATCTATGAGGATCCGCCCCTCCGTGGGGTCATAGAGGCGGGCCAGCAGTTTCACCAGCGTGGTCTTTCCGGCACCGTTGGCGCCGACGATCGCAAGCGAGGAGCCCACCGGGATATCCAGCGTCAGACCGTCATAGATCCGGGCCGGATTGCCGGGGTAGGAGAAGCCCACTTCCTCGAACCGGATGGATCTCATCGGCATGTCGCTTCGAACCGACAGGCCTCCGGCAGGCACGGCGGCAGGATCGTTCGCAACCCTGCGTTCGGCTTCGGACAGGGTAGCCAACGCAGGCAGCCCGTTGCCTAGCCACCAGTCATGGTTGTTCACATTGCCGACCGAAGCGGACTGCAGAGATGCAGACAGCAGGACGCTCAGCATGGCCAGGTCGATGTTCCCCGAGGTGAAATCACGGCCGATCACCCAGACGCCGAAGGCATGCGCGACCAGAACCGCCGCAGAACTGATGAACATCGGCCACATCGCACGCCGACGGTCGCGCCACACCTGCCTCATCGCGCCGAACCAGTGGTCCTCGAAGCGATCCAGGAACAGTTGGCGAAGGCCGAAGATCCGGAGCTCCTTGGCGACGCCTGGCTGCAGGGGGATGTCTCGGTAATAGAGCGTGCGGCGCAGGCCACGAGCGTTCCCCTGCATCACCTTGACGGTACGCATGATGTCTCGGCGGAAGTAGGTGCGCACCCCGAGCCATGTCCCGATGATCAACAGACCGACCCACCACTTCCAAGCGATCACGATGATCGAGGCGCCAAGGCCTGTCAGCAGAGTCGTGAAGATGCCGGCGAGGCCCATGGCAGCCAACCCGACGGTCATGTCACCCTTGGAGATCCCTCTTGCGACCAGGATCAGGTCCTGCAACTCGGGATCTTCCAGATGGCTGATGCCCGCGGGGGTTGCCATCGTTCTAAGCGTCCGGGTCCGCACCAGGCGGTCGACTCGCCGCGCCATCGACCGCGCGACGAGTTCGGTGAACGGGGACAGGATCTGTTGGACCACGAACAGGCTGGCGGCCAGGACCAGCAGCATGATCAGACGGGATCCTGCCGGAGAGTCGAAGCCCCCCTCTACGGCCGGAGGGACCTGACCCACTAGCTGCCCGGCCACCCAGACGAACCCGATGGGCAGCAACCCCTGAGCGACCGACATCAGCGCGAGGCCACCGAACAGCCTGGGAGAGGCGTCCCACATCGCTCTGAGCAGTACCGGGATAGGTCTTTCGCGCCACATGCCGGGATTCATACTCCCCTCTAGGCCGGAGTTTGTCAACTAGCCCTTGACAGATTAGAAACCGGGAGGTACTTTTCTGCGAATCATGACCGAGCGCGAGATCTTAGAGGCAGTGGCCAGAGGAGAGCTCTCCCCCGAGGATGCTGCCCGCCAACTCGATGACACAGCACGCCCGGGGGCGGGGTCGGCCCGGTCGGCGGCGGAACCTCGAGGCAGTGAGGCTTCGGACCGGCCGGTCCGGACCGTCAAGATCGCTGGCGCCTTCCAGGCGGCCAAGATCGTCGGGGACGCCTCGGTTGCCACAGCGGTCGTCGATGAGGGTGCCCATACGGTTCGCCTCGAAGGCTCGACCTTGATCATCGACGCCAACCCCCCAGAGGACGGCGGCGGATTCCGGTTCTCAGAGGAACGCACGCGCAAGGGCCGAACGCGGTTCCACATCGGCATCGACTCTCGCCCAGCGCCCTTGAAGATCCGCATGAACCCAACGCTGGCCTTGGAGACCGAGGTCGCCGCAGGCACGCTAACCGTCGACGGCGTCCATGGCCCCATCAAGGCCGAGGTCGCCGCCGGCGCCTGCAAGCTCGCCGATATCAGGTCCCCCTTCGACATCATGGTCGCGACAGGCGCGGTCAAGGTCATCGGCAAACTCACTTCCGGCGATAGCAAGATCCGCTGCGAGACCGGCGGGGTCAAGGTCCTGTTGGACCCCGCCAGCAGCGTCCGCATCAAGGGGCGAGCCGGCCTCGGGAAGGTTTCCCTGCCGGGCGCGCAGGGTCCCTCAGGTCTCGCCATCGGCTCGTCTACGACCGAGGCGACCGTCGGCGACGGCGCCGGAACGCTCACGATCGACTGCAGCTTGGGTGCGGTCAAGGTCGGCCTCCAGGAGAACGAGGACGCATGACACCGCTTCACTCCCCTCCCACCGCCTGTCCCGTCTGCCGCGAACGGCTCCACACGACGCGGCTGTCGTGCGATGAGTGCGGCACGGAACTGACCGGCGCGTTCGAACCGTGCGAGTTCTGCGCACTCGACGCAGACGATCGCCGCATCTTGCGGACCTTCCTTCGTAGCCGCGGCAACATCAAGGAGGTCGAGAGGATGCTCGAGGTCAGCTATCCGACCGCGCGCGCACGCATCGACTCGCTGCTGGCCAAACTCGGCCTCAGTGATGACACACCGGCACCCCAGCAGGACGCTCCCCCGTCGCGCCTCGAGTTGCTCGAACGCCTATCCCGCGGCGAGATAACCGTCGATGACGCCCTAGCGGACCTCTGAGATCAGTCTGCGGTGCCGGTTGAATCCTGCTTCTGTTCCTCGGCACCCATCGCGAGTTCGTCTGCGATCTGCGGCGGGATGGCGAAATCGGCGGGAGGCATCGGGGCATCCAGCAGCGACAGGTCGTCGCCGTCGAACTCGTCACTGACCGCGTACATGCGCTCTGGGATCTGGTCGGGATCGACCGCAACCTGCACCGAGCGATACCGCTTCTGACCGGTACCCGCCGGGATCAGTTTCCCGATGATGACATTCTCCTTGAGTCCCCGCAGCGAGTCGCTCCGGCCGCTGATCGCAGCCTCGGTCAGCACGCGTGTGGTCTCCTGGAAGGATGCCGCCGACAGCCACGACTCGGTCGCGAGCGAAGCCTTGGTGATACCCATCAGCTGAGGACGCGCCGACGCAGGTGTTCCGCCCGCTTCGACGGTCGCACGGTTGGTCTCCTCGAAGGTTCGACGCTCGACGAACTGGCCGGGCAGGAAGTCGGTGTCGCCGCTCTCGACGATGTTCACGCGACGCAGCATCTGACGCACGATCAACTCGATGTGCTTGTCGTGCACCTGCACACCTTGACCCTGGTACACCTTCTGGATCTCGTCGACCAGGAACTCCTGCACCTTGCGCGGCCCGAGGACCTCGAGCACCTTGTGCGGGTTGATGTTCCCCTCGGTCAACTGCTGACCGACGGTCACCTCGACGCCGTCACGGATATCGCGGGTCAGCCGGGTACGGGTCGGGATCTTGGTCTCGACCTCTTCGCCGTCCACACCTACGACCTTCAGCAGACGGCCCTTGTCGGTGTCTTCGATCTTGACCGTTCCGCTGATCTCGGCGATCACGGCTTCACCCTTGGGGCTCCGCGCCTCGAACAGCTCGACGACACGCGGCAGACCGCTGGTGATGTCGTCACCGGCCACACCTCCGGTGTGGAAGGTACGCATCGTCAGCTGGGTTCCAGGCTCACCGATCGACTGTGCCGCGATGATGCCGACCGCTTCGCCGACATCGATCATGCGTCCGGTCGCCAGGTGGCGGCCGTAGCAGGTCGAACAGACCCCGTGACGCGTGTTGCAGGTCAGCACCGAACGGACCTTGACCTCGGTCAGATCAGCGTCGACCAGATCGTTCTTCTCGTCATCCAGCACCAAGGTCCCGGCTTCCAACAGGATCTCTCCATCGTTGGTGACGGCGTCCTCGGCCAAGATGCGCCCGTACAGCCTGGTGTCCAGGTGCGGATCGGGCTCGAGCTGTCCGGTGCGTGGGTTCGGCCTACGCACCGCAACGACGATCCCACGGTCCGAGCCACAGTCCTCTTCCAGGACGATCACATCCTGCGACACATCCACCAGACGCCGGGTCAGGTAACCCGAGTCAGCGGTTCGCAGAGCCGTGTCCGCGAGACCCTTCCTGGCACCGTGGGTCGAGATGAAATACTCGAGAACCGTCAGGCCGTCGCGGAAGGATGACTTGATCGGGCGCGGGATGATGTCACCCTTCGGGTTGGACACCAGGCCACGCATCGCCGAGATCTGCTGGATCTGAGAGTCCGAACCACGGGCTCCGGAGTCCTTCATCATGGCGACCGGGTTGGTCAGATCGAAGGCATCCTTCATGTCGTCTGCGACCTCGCTGGTCGCGCGGGTCCAGATCTCGATGACCTCTGAACGGCGCTCATCATCGGTGATGATGCCCTTCTTGAAGAGGTCCTCCATCTTCTGAGCTTCCGATTCGTGGGTCGCGAGGATCTCTGCCTTGTTCGGCGGTGTGATCACATCTTCGACACCGATCGTCAGACCCGAGCGCGTCGCGTAGTAGAAGCCGAGGTGCTTGATCTGGTCCAAGACCTCTTCGACCTGGATCCGGTCGTAATCGCGGATGACCTCATCGACGATGTTGCCAAGGTCGCGCTTCGAGACCACCTGGTTGACGAACTGGTGATCCTCGGGAAGGGCCATGTTGAACAGGACCCGCCCCAGCGTGGTCTCGAAGGGCTTGGCGACGATGTTGCCATCCTCGTCCTCTTCCTGAGCCCACGGCACGAACTTCTCGGGCAGACGGATCTTGATCTTGGCATGCAGGTGCAACTCGCCGAAGTCGTGAGCCATCTTCGCTTCGGTCAGAGAACCGAAGGTCATCCCTTCGCCCTTCAAGCCGTCGCGTTCCAGCGTCAGGTAGTAGATGCCGAGCACCATGTCCTGCGTGGGTGTGACGATCGGACGGCCGTGCGCCGGAGACAGCACATTGTTGGCGGACAGCATCAGGATGCGCGCCTCGGCCTGAGCTTCGGGCGACAGCGGCACATGCACGGCCATCATGTCCCCGTCGAAGTCTGCGTTGAACGCGGTGCAGACCAGAGGGTGGATCTGGATGGCTTTACCTTCGACCAGGATCGGCTCGAAGGCCTGGATGCCCAGACGGTGCAGCGTCGGTGCGCGGTTCAGCAAGACCGGGTGTTCGCCGATGACCTGCTCGAGGACATCCCACACGACCGGACGCTGACGCTCGACTGAACGCTTCGCGCTCTTGATGTTCTGAGCGTGACCGAGGTCCACCAGACGCTTCATGACGAACGGCTTGAACAGTTCTAGCGCCATCAGCTTGGGTAGCCCGCACTGGTGCAGCTTCAGGTGCGGACCAACGACGATGACCGAACGGCCCGAGTAGTCGACGCGCTTCCCGAGCAGGTTCTGACGGAAACGCCCCTGCTTACCCTTCAGCATGTCGCTCAAGGACTTGAGGGGACGGTTGCCTGGACCGGTGACCGGACGGCCGCGACGACCGTTGTCGAACAGGTGGTCGACGGCCTCTTGAAGCATGCGCTTCTCGTTGTTGACGATGATCTCGGGCGCGCCTAGGTCCAGCAGCCTCTTCAACCGGTTGTTGCGATTGATGACGCGGCGGTACAGGTCGTTCAGGTCCGAGGTCGCGAAGCGGCCACCGTCCAGCTGCACCATCGGGCGCAGGTCCGGCGGGATGACCGGGATCGCTTCGAGCACCATCGCCTCTGGCGCGTTGCGCGAGTTGAGGAAGGCGTTGACGACCTTCAGGCGCTTGATGGCGCGCTGCTTCTTCTGGCCCTTACCGTCGCGGATGATCTCCTTCAGCGACTCGTGTTCGGCCTTCAGGTCCATGTCCTGCAGCAGACGCTTGATCGCCTCTGCCCCCATCGCTCCCTCGAAGTAAGCACCGTAACGGTCAGCCAACTCGCGGTAGTAGTGATCATCCACGAGCGTCTTGGGGGTCAGCTCTGTGAACAGGTTGTAGACCTCGTCCAGCATCAGCAGACGACGCTCGGCGATCATGTTCAGTTCGCGGATCGCCTTGTTGCCGCGGTTGCGCTCGGCGTTGACCTGCGACGCGCGCGCACCTTCCTTCTCGAGTTCCTTCAGTCGCTTCTCGAGCGCCTTCTGCTTGGCGGCGACCTGCTTCTCGAGCCCGCTACGGATCTCGTTCTTCTCGAAGTCGAGGTCCTTGGCGAGCTTGCCGAGATCCTTGTGACGCTTCTCGTCATCGACCGAGGTGATCATGTACGCCGCGAAGTAGATGACCTTCTCGAGTTCCTTGGGAGCAAGATCCAGCAGGTAGCCCAGACGCGACGGGACGCCCTTGAAGTACCAGATGTGCGTGACCGGAGCCGCGAGTTCGATGTGCCCCATGCGTTCGCGACGCACACGCGAACGGGTCACCTCGACGCCACAGCGCTCACAGATGATGCCCTTGAAGCGGACACGCTTGTACTTGCCGCAGTAGCACTCCCAGTCCTTGGTGGGACCGAAGATCTTCTCGCAGAACAAGCCGTCACGCTCTGGGCGTAGCGTCCTGTAGTTGATGGTCTCGGGCTTACGGATCTCGCCGTTTGACCACATGCGGATCTGATCCGCAGTGGCCAGACCGATCCGCAGTTCGTCGAAAGTCGTTGCGTCTAGCACGATCAACCCTCCAGGTCGGCGCTGGCCGACTCAGTGCGCGACAGGTCGATGCCAAGTTCCTCGGCCGGGCGGTATCCGTCCTCATCCGTGAGATCACGAACCTGGACGGCTTCGCCGGTCGCTGACAAGACATCGACATTCAGGCAGAGCGCCTGCATCTCTTTGATGAGCACCTTGAACGATTCGGGGATGCCAGGCTCGGGGATGTTCTCTCCCTTGACCACGGCCTCGTAGACCTTCACGCGGCCGTTGACATCGTCGCTCTTGATGGTGAGCAGTTCCTGCAGCGCGTACGCGGCACCGTATGCCTCGAGCGCCCAGACCTCCATCTCACCGAAGCGCTGACCACCGAACTGCGCCTTACCACCCAGCGGCTGCTGGGTGATCATCGAGTACGGGCCGGTCGAACGCGCGTGGATCTTGTCGTCCACCAGGTGCGCGAGCTTCAGGATGTAGGTGTAGCCCACGGTTACCGGCTGTTCGAAACGCTCACCGGTGCGGCCGTCGTACAGCCAGGCCTTGCCGTTGTCTTCCATCTGGCGGTCACCATCAGAGTTGGCGTTGGAGGCCCTCATCAGTTCGAAGATCTCGGTGTCCTTGGCGCCGTCGAAGACGGGTGTCGCGAAGTGGACCGGACCCTGCACCGACTTGTCGCCAGCCTTCCAGCCGGCTTCCTTGGCCCACTCGGGCAATTCCTCGAAGGTCCAGCCGTTGGCGGCGACCCAACCCAGGTGGGTCTCGAGGACCTGTCCGATGTTCATTCGACCAGGCACACCGTGCGGGTTCAGGATGATGTCGACGGTGGTTCCGTCGGCGAGGTGCGGCAGGTCTTCCTCGGGCAGGATCTTCGCGATGACGCCCTTGTTCCCGTGGCGTCCCGCCAGCTTGTCGCCGACCGAGATCTTCCTCTTCTGTGCGACATAGACGTGCACGCGCTCGTTCACGCCCGGCGGCAGTTCGTCGCCCTCGTCGCGGTTGAACTTACGGATCCCGATGACGATGCCGCCCTCGCCGTGAGGCACCTTCAGCGAGGTGTCACGGACCTCGCGGCTCTTCTCACCGAAGATCGCGCGCAGCAGCCGCTCCTCGGGGGTCAGTTCGGTCTCGCCCTTAGGCGTGACCTTGCCGACGAGCACATCGCCTGGGACGACCTCGGCACCGATGCGGACGACGCCGTCCTCATCCAGGTCCTTCAGTGCGTCCTCGGGAACATTCGGGATGTCGCGCGTGATCTCTTCTGGACCGAGCTTGGTCTCGCGAGCATCGACCTCGTACTCCTCGATGTGGATCGAGGTCAGGATGTCGTCGCGGACCAGACGCTCGCTGATGATGATGGCGTCCTCGAAGTTGTAACCCTCCCACGGCATGAAGGCCACGAGCAGGTTCTGTCCGAGCGCCAGCTCGCCGGCTTCGGTCGAAGGACCATCCGCCAGGACCTGACCTTCCTTGACCTCGTCGCCCTCTTGGACGACGGGACGCTGGTTGATGCAGGTGTCCTGGTTGCTGCGCATGAACTTGCGTAGCGGGTGACCGACGCGCTTGCCCTTCGGATCGCGGACGATGATCTCGTTGGCGTCCACCGACTCGACGGTCCCGTCGCATTCGCTGATCACGACATCGCCGGCGTCCACGGCCGTCCGGAACTCGATCCCGGTACCGACATAGGGCGCGCGCGGCTTGATCAGAGGCACCGCCTGCCGCTGCATGTTCGCGCCCATCAGCGCGCGGTTGGCGTCGTCGTGCTCGAGGAACGGGATCAGCGCTGTTGCGACTGACACGATCTGATGCGGCGCGACATCCATGTAGTCGACCTCTTCTGGGGTCGCCTCGTAGATCTCTCCACCCTTTCGACGGCACAGGACGCGCTCATTCTTGAAGCGGCCCTTGGCGTCGAGTGGCGCGTTGGCCTGAGCGATCGTCCACTTGTCTTCGTGGTCCGCGGTCAGGTATTCGATCTGTTCGCTTACGACGCCCTTGACGACCTTCCGGTAGGGGGTCTGCATGAAGCCGTGCTCGTTGACCTGCGAGTAGGTCGCGAGGTTGCCGATCAGACCGATGTTCGGGCCTTCCGGCGTCTCGATCGGACACATGCGGCCGTAGTGCGAGGAGTGAACATCCCGGACCTCGAAGCCCGCACGCTCACGCGATAGACCGCCGGGGCCGAGCGCCGAAAGGCGCCGCTTGTGGGTCAGGATCGACAGCGAGTTGACCTGGTCCATGAACTGCGACAGCTGCGAGGTTCCGAAGAACTCGCGGATCGCGGCGGTCACGGGCCGGATGTTGATCAGCGAGACCGGCGTGATCGCCTCGACATCCTGGGTGGTCATGCGCTCGCGGACGACGCGTTCCATGCGCTGGAAGCCGGTACGCAGCTGGTTCTGGATCAGTTCACCGACCGAGCGGAGACGACGGTTACCGAAGTGGTCGATGTCGTCTCGCTCGTAACCCTCCTCGCCCTCGTTCAGCTTGACGATGTAGATGATCGCCTTGACGATGTCCTCGTAGGTGAGGGTGCGTCGCGAGTCCCGGTCGTCCTCATCGGGAGCGAAGACCCAGTCCTGCTTCTCGGGTGGAAGCGTCTGCTGGATGCGCTCAAGCGGGTGCCGGGCGGCGTCGGGCAAGGGCCCGAGCTTCTTGTTCACCTTGTGGCGACCAACGCGTGCCAGGTCGTAGCGCTTGGACGAGAAGAAGAGGCTCTCGAACAGGTTCCGGGCAGAATCAACGGCCTGCGGCTCTCCCGGACGCAACTTCTTGTAGATGTCGATGATGGCTTCGTCCGGCGTCTGGATGGCGTCCTTGTCGAGAGTTAGCCGGATGGACTCGTAGCCGTCGAACAGGTCGAGGATCTCGCCGCGCGTGTAGCCAAGCGCGGTCAGCAAGACCGTGACGGGCTGCTTGCGCTTGCGGTCTACGCGGACGCCGATCATGCCCTTCTTGTCGGTCTCGAACTCGAGCCATGCGCCACGGCTGGGGATGATCTTGCCCTTGTACAGGGTCCGGTCCGAGGTCTTGTCGATCTCGTCTTCGTAGTAGACGCCAGGCGAACGGACCAGCTGCGAGACCACGACACGCTCGGTGCCGTTGATGATGAAGGTCCCGCGCTCGGTCATCACCGGGAAGTCGCCCAGGAAGACATGCTGCTGCTTGATCTCGCCGGTCTGGGTGTTGATGAACTCGGCGTTGACGAACAGCGGCTGCGAGTAGGTCGCGCCGCGCTCCTGACACTCCTCAACGGAGTTCTTGGGTGGCTCGAGCCAATGCTCACGCAGGTAGAGCTTCATGGAGCCCTGGTAGTCCTCGATGGGCGAGACCTCTGCGAGGGTCTCTTTGAGTCCCGTCTCGAGGAGCCACTTGAATGAATCGCGCTGGATCGCGATCAGATCTGGAAGTGGAAGTACCTCGGGGATGCGGCCGAATGAATGACGCTCACGAACCCGGATGGCCAAAAGGGTCTCCTCCCCTGTACAGACTGCGACGCTCCCCGTCCTCCGGGCATGCAAGGATGCCGCCGGGCGGTAGGAATGGGAAAGCGCACGCTAGCACTCCGCTAGCATGCGCGCAAGGAGCGGTACGAACTCCGTCTTCAACTGCCCGAGAGGGTAGGGAAGTTGGCGGCCGATGTCAAGGGTCCTGGCGCAAGATCGGAGGCAGTTCGCGGCAGAAACCCTTGTCAGACGCGAAGAACCCCGCCGAAGCGAGGTCCTGTCGGATGGTCCGGTCAGCTAGCCGCCAGCACCGTGCGAGGCCTCACAGGATGATCCGAAGGGCCACGAGCACGACCAACACAGTGGATGCACCCACCGTGACCCATGCGGCGGGCCGACAGTCCCCGGTGCGAAGCCCGCCGATGCCCATGGCGAGGAGGCCCCCAGCCAATAGAGCGTCCGCGACGATCGAGTATCCCATGGGCTCCCCTTCTTCCTATACCAATTCCGTGAGCGAACCTATCACCCGGATAGTCACATAGGCAACGACTGGGACGATTGCCCAAATTCTGGCATTGGTCGTGCCCAGACAAAGAGGGGGCGGGTCCATGCGAAGGACCCCGCCGGAGCGGGGTCCTTGCTTGATCAGGATCGAACTACTTGAGTTCGACGGTGGCGCCGGCTCCTTCGAGCTGAGCCTTGAGCTTGTCGGCCTCTTCCTTGTTGACGCCTTCCTTGACTTCCTTCGGTGCGCCCTCGACGAGGTCCTTGGCTTCCTTCAGGCCGAGACCCGTGATGGCACGGACCTCCTTGATGACGGCGATCTTGTTGCCGCCGGCCGCGGTTAGGACGACGGTGAATTCGTCCTTCTCTTCGGCGGCCTCTCCGCCGCCACCGGCACCGCCGGCGGGAGCGGCAGCCATCGCGACCGGAGCCGCTGCGGTAACGCCGAACTTCTCTTCGAACTTACCGATGAAGTCGTTCAGTTCGAGCAGGTTCCACTCGCTAACTGCCTCGAGAACATCGTCTGCTGTGAGCTTGGCCATGTCGTCCTCCTACTTCCCTTCGTCCTGGGCTTCCTGACCGTCGCCTTCGGCGGCGGGGGTTTCTTCTGCGGCTGCTTCGGCTGGCGCGTCGGCGGCCGGGGTCTCTTCGCTCGCTTCGGCCGCTGGTGCCTCGGCGCTCTCTGCGGCAGGAGCCGCGGCCTCCGCTGGCGCATCGGCTGGTGCTTCCGTCGGAGTCTGGGCGGGCGCCTCTGTCGGCGCGCCACCCTCGGGGAGCTTGTCCCGCAACTGCGCGAACAGCGCACCGACCTTGTTCAGCGGCGAGGCGAACAGGTTCGCCGTCTTCTGGATCGGGCTCTGGAACATGCCGGCGATCTTGGCCAGCATGACCTCGCGGCTGTCCAGCTTGGCGAGGCCCTTCACATCGTCAGCACTGAGCGACTTGCCGTCCAGCAGGCCGCCCTTGATCACGAGCATCTCGTGTTCCTTGGCGAACTCAGCCAAGGCCTTGGCGGTAGCCACGGCGTCCTCGACGGCGAAGACGGTCGCGACGGGGCCCTCCAGCATCTCGGCGATCTCTTCGATCCCGAGGTCGCGGACAGCGATCGTCGCCAGCGTGTTCTTGTAGACCTTGTACTCGGCGCCGGCGTCGCGGAGCTTGGTCCGCAGGTCGCCGAGCTGGTTGACCTTCAGGCCGCGGTACTCGGTCAGCAGTACGGCAGACGATCTCTCGTAGCGCTCCTTGAAGTCGGCTACAGAGTCAGCCTTGTTCTGACGCGGCCCGTCGTCTCCGACACGCCCGGCCAGCTTCTTCTGGGTCTTGCCCTTCGCCACAGCGGTTCCTTACTCGTGGTGGAAATCAAAACGGCCGCCGGAGACCGACGGCCGCGCGCTGCGGCGGAAACGAGCAACTGCTCGGATCCTTCACCTCTGGAGGCTCCCACTTGGGGACTTAAGCCGCTCTCGCGACACCGCCGGTCTCAGGCAGGCCAGGATGGTAGCAACGCCAGAGCCCGGCGACAACCTTGAGGCCAGGTGCCCTCAACCCGCGATCGTCCGCCGCGCCTGCCGTGCGACCTAGTGGCTCCAGTAAGCCCCATCCGACCGGCTCTCGCAACGGAAATGGCAGCCTTGGATGTATTTTCCTCCAGGATGCGGAAAGTCACTCTATTCTGATAGTATCGGAACATTCCGAAGGGGGGATTCATGGAATCATGGAGGTTGCTAGCAGGAGCCGTGATCGGGGCGTTGGCTGCGGTGGTTTTCGGAGCCGGAGCTTCGGTTGGTTCCTCGTCCCATCCGACGCCAGTTGGCCCTGGAGGCCCTGGACCCATGTCGCATGTGTCGGGCGATCCTCGTTATCAGGCGGTCAATTCGTCGGCGCCAGGCTTCGACGGAGTCCAGGCAAGGATCAAGGCTTTGAACGCGACGCTTTCGACTTCCTCGTCGCGGCATGTGGCTGCGTTCGTTCGGGCATCGATACAGCCAGACCACGGGACCCAGTACATGCATGCTGGGTGGATCACGGGCAACTGCGGTTCCTCCACGCCGACTAGCCCCAAGGTGTTCGTTGCGTGGCAGAACGGGGCCGGCGAAACCTGCACGGTCTACCCCGGCTACTTCCTCTCCTCAGGAGCGGCCTACGACTTCCGGGTCTACAACTCTTCGACGAACACATGGAAAGCCCAATTCAAGGAGACAACGGCCACTACCTGGGACACTCTGGAGACCCGGACCCTCGGGTTCGGACCCTCCACTAACTACCCCGCGATGGCAATGGAGTACACCGCTTCCAGCGGCACGCGAGCGAAGCTGGATGTCAACCGGTTCGTGAGCTTTACCGAAGGCAAACGGCGCACGAGCGGCACCTGGAACGATTGGGGGGCTGCCGCAACAACCGCAGGTCAGGATCTACCAACCCCGACAAATCATCTCATGGCACTGGGTAGTAGGTACGACCGGTGGTATGCCTCGACCTGGGATCCCGAGATCGACCTGAGCGCATCTCCGTCGAGCCTCACCGTTGGCTTGGGACAGCAAAAGTCCGCCACGATCACGACTGCCACCAACGTCTCCTTCGCGCCCCATTCGACCAGCCCCAGCGCCTTCTTCGATCCGATCAGCTATACCGCAACATCGAGTTCGTCCAGCGTGTTGACATCCATCAGCAACCCTCCCGAGAGCGCAGATCCCCGGGCTTTCACGACCTTCCCGGCGACTCTGACGGTCACCTCTCTTTCGGCTACTCCTGGCATCGTGAATGTGACGGTGACCGCGACTAGCAACAGTGGGGTGACCGACAGCATCGTGGTTCCGGTGACCGTCACCGTTCCCTAGCTGTCACGAACCACGCCGCTGGCTCGTTGAGGTGATCGTGAAGGGTCGCATCGAGCGAGCGATCGCCCCAGATGAGGCAATCAGGGCAAACCGCAGCATGTCTTGGCCTTCCCTGGGCGCGGCGACGCTTGCCTTCGCGTTGCTGCTTGGATCGTGGCCGGCTGCTGCCGCACGAGGAATGCGCCATCCAGTGTCTGATCCAGCGATCAAGATCACCTGGGATGCCTCATGTCCCATCGTTGGCGACCGGGCAGTGATCCCGTGGCGCTGGACCAAGAAAAGCGGCCTCAAGCCCAGCGACACCCTCAAGATCCAATACCGGCCCCACCAAGGCGGCCGCTGGAAGACCATCGCCTCGCAAGTGCGCCTGGACAACAAGCGTCGCTCATGGAAGCTCGAAGGTCGCTACATCTGGGACACCAGCAACCTCAACCCCGGCAAAGTCGCACGATACGAAGCTCGAGTGATCGTCCTCAAAAAGCGCATCATCAGCCCCAGCTACGCGTTCTGGATCGACCACAAGCCACCCAAGATCACGATCACCCAACCCGCCGCCACATTCGAGATCCCCGGACCCGACGGCACCCTAATCGCGGCCACCACCGCGCGAGGATGGACCACCCTTCGAGCAAAGGTCACCGGCGAACTACGCAAAACCTGCTACAAGATCCTCTGGACAGGGCAAGATCCAGTTTGGACGATTACGACGCCGAGCGATCACTGGTACTTCAACGATGTGATGGTCTACCGGGTTTGGGCGACCGCAATCGACCGAGCCGGCAACAGCACCGACTCCGAACCCCTCTACATCCTGGGCCTGCCAGGCAACGAACAAACCTGGAAACCCCCCGCCCACCTGTGCATCCAAGACATCGCCATCTGCACACCCACAGACTCAGGCATCAAACCACCAGCGTGAAAACGCCAGAGCCCGGCGACAACCCCTGATCGGGGGCGGTCGCCGGGCCCTGAGTGTCTTACAGCGCGCCGAGCAGTTCGAGGGTGTAGACCAGCGCGGCGTCGCCGAAGCAGGTGTCGATCGCGTAGGCATCCTCGTACTCGAAGACCCCGCCGCCGATGAATCCGGTCCCCTGACGGGCGGTCACATCAGACTCGAAGGACTGCGGCATGTAGCCGAGCGCATCGTTGGCCTGGCCGATCGCCAGCGCGGTAACCGGCGACCGCTCTTCGATCGTGTTCGAGAAGTTGGCGAAGATCTCACCCGGCGCCGCGGTCACGACGACCGGACCGATCTTGGCCGCTGTCACACTGACTAGCGCCGAAACGGGCGAGGCGCTGCGGCACGGCTTCGCGCCGCTCTTGCCGACCGATATCGAAGCGGGGCCGGCGAAAGGCTTGTCGAAGAAGCCTCCACCACCCAGCGCCGCCAACGGTCCGTTGGTCACCGGCTGGTCCCAGTAGCGCTTGGCCGTGCGGACATCCGGGTTGGTGATCAGAGTGCCGCTACCCAGATCCGCGTCGAGGGTCGCCGCGATGCCCTCACCCTTGGTCTTCCAGTTCCCTCCACCAGTCATGTTCCCAAGACCAGCCTGGAACAGGGTCGCCATGCCCCCTTGGGTCTGCTCGAGTTCCTTGGAGAAGACCGCCGGGAAGTCGCCGTGGCCAACACCAGCGCTCGCGCTGACGCTGACCGGGTGGGTCGCGTAGGTGCCGACGGTCGAGATGACATCGCCATCACGGTTGCGAGCCTGGAACCAGTTGATGCTTGGATCCTGAGCCGAGTAATAGGTGCTCCGACGCTCACTGTTCCAGCCGCGAGCCAAGGTCTCGCCGGCGGTGATCGTCGCTGGCACCCTGTTCGCCATCGCCTCGCGGACCGAATCCTTGAGGTCGGTGATGATCTGGTCCATGTACCAGCCAGGAACCGCACCCCATCCTCCGATCAGGTCCAGCGCTGTGTGCGCGTGTGTCGAAGCGATGATGAACCCATCCGGACTGATCCCGAGTTCGTCGCCCAGATCCTCAGAGATGTCGAAGGCACCACAGTTCGGCTCGAGATCTCCGCACAGCAGGTTGTAGTTGCCGAAGAAGCCTTCAGCGTCAAGCAGCGTCAGCACCAGGGTGTCGCCCTGAGCGTCGGTCACGACCGTGGTACGGATCCACAGGCCGTAGTCCTGATCCCAGTTCAAGATCGGGTTAGAGGGGCCGAGGCCATAGCCGCCCATGTAGATGCAGTTGGAGTTCTCGATCCAAGGGGTGCGCCAGTCGGCGACATGGGTAGCGAATCGTTCCGGATCGTTCAAGGCCTGCGCTCCGAGAGGCAAGCATTCGTTGCGATTGCGGACCCAGACACCTCCGAAGTCATCCGGGCGCGGCTCCAAGGACTTCCTGGAGGCGCCTACCAACGCTTCGCCGTCTTGTAAGGGCGCGTCCGCGGCTACTTGCACCACAGGGGTCTTCGGCGCCGAAGTCGTCGCCTGGTCGAGCAGGTCGTCGGATGCGACCGGGGCAAGGCCGATCCCGGCCCAAACGGTTCCAACCAGCGTCACGCCGGTGATCAGGCCGGTCGCGGCTGTACGCAGGTACTTGTTCACGGTTCTCCCCTCTATCCCGGCACTTCGCCGAGAGACAGTTCACTGTGAGGGTTCGCCAGGTTCGGGCCGATTCCCTGCCGAGCGGTCGGAACCGGTGGCGGAAAGACGAGAGCGAGGCGCCAGGCCTCGCTCTCTGGTGCTATGCGGCTCGGATCACTCGGCGGGAAGCCGAACTCCCGGGCCCATGGTCGAGCTGATCGAGATGTTCTTGATGTACTTGCCCTTACTCGAGGCGGGCTTGGCGCGACGGATCTCGTCCAGCACGGTGTTCAGGTTCTCGGTGAGCTTGTCCGCATCGAAACCGACGCGACCGACGGGAACATGCACATTGCCAGCCTTGTCGACGCGATACTCGACCTTACCTGCCTTGATCTCGGTGACAGCCTTACCGACCTCGGTGGTGACCGTCTCGGTCTTCGGGTTCGGCATCAGGCCTCGAGGGCCAAGCAACTTACCGATGCGTCCGACCAGCGGCATCATGTCCGGCGTTGCAACGGCGGCGTCGAAATCCAAGAAGTTCTCCTTCTGGATCCGTTCGACCAGATCGTCGGCCCCGACGACATCGGCGCCAGCTTCGCGAGCTTCCTCGGCGGCCTCGCCCTGAGCGAAGACTGCTACTCGCGCGGTCTTGCCGGTGCCGTGAGGCAGGGCGACGGTGCCACGCACCAGCTGGTCTGCCTTACGGGGGTCGACGCCTAGGCGGATGGCTACATCGACGCCCTCATCGAACTTGCGGCCGCTCTCTTTGACCAGAGCCACGGCTTCTTCGACCGAGTAGGTCTTGTCGCGATCGATCTTGGATGCGATCGCCTCGTACTTCTTCCCGCGCTTCATGC
>JBKHYG010000080.1:0-21139 GCA_046565595.1 Actinomycetota bacterium
CCTGCAGGACCGGTGGGACCGTGATCTCCTTGCCGAGGACCTTCAGCAGGCTGAGGAGCCCAGCGGCGACCACCAGGACTATCCCAAGGCCCACCGTCCCCTCTTGCCAACCGTTACCGGTAACCGACACACCGAATAGATCCACCCCGAACCAGGGAAGGAAGGAGGCGATCAGCAGAACGCCCGCCGCGATCATGACCATTCGGTGAGGGCCCGTGGCTGACTTGACCTTGTCCGCCATGTCTTCCCACTCGGGTGTGCCAGATGATTCGCTCATAGATCGTCCTCCCCCTATCAGATGATCGTAGGGGCAAGCATCGCCTCTGGATCATGCGAGGTCAAGCAGGCAGGGACCCAGCCGCAGGTCAGAGCACTACGAAGGGAACGCGTTCGCTGGTCGACTGATTGCCGCTGTGATCGATGGCGATAGCCTCTGCGACATATGAACCGGGCAGGAGGTTGGCACGAAGCTCGAATGTGGCATTGCCGCTGCCGCACCCATCACATGCAGCGGTCTGTGTCTTTGGCAAACCCAGGGTGTCGTAGTAGCGCACCAGGACGGCCAACATCCGATCGTTGTCTGATGCGGCTCCCGAGATCACCACGGGATTGTCGATCGATCCGCCGACGATCTGAGCCTGAGGTATGACGACTTCTCGGGCCCTAGGGGAAGTGATCTTCACGCTCGGAGGGGTCAGGTCAGCGACCTGTTGAGCGACCACGCCGCACATGCCCTGGCAGTCCCCGAACTGGGATATCTGTGAGTGCAGGGTGCATCGGTACCTTATGGGAGTCCCGCCGAAGGGCGCGTCCATCTGGAAGCCAGCCGAACGGATCCCGCTGTCGAAACTCGCGCCAGAGTAGGCGGTGACCGTGTGTTGCCCTTCAAGCCAGGTGAAAGCGACCGTGTCCCCGGGGGCTGCGACCCGGCTCGTCGGGTCGAAGGTGTTGTTCCTCACATTGACCGGAACGGTGGCCGCACGCGCAGGAGCCATCGCAGAAGCGATGGCTCCGAGACACACGATGAGTGCGGCTACCGTGCGGCGCATGATCTAGATCGGACTGAGGATCACGACTTCGGTGGACTTCGAGTTGGTGTTACCGGCGGCGTCCGTCGCGGTGACGGTCAGTCTGTAATAACCGGGCCTGGCGAAGACCTTCGACACCGCCCGCACATAGTCGCCTGAGGTCGAGTTACAGCCTCCGACGAAGCTCTCACCCTTCCGGTTCGTGCACAGGAGCACTACTTCGCTCTCGCCGTTGGTGACCAGATCCAGGAGCTTGGCCGACACGGTCTTGACGCTGACATCGTCGGTGATGCTCGCGGAAACCTCAACCGGACCAGTCCCGAGCTCGATCTGGCCAACGCGTGTGGGGAAGGGCTGTCCGGTGACCCCGACGCGGCCCGCAGGGTCGAGCTTGATCGTGGGCAGGGCAACATCGCCACCGTTGATGACGAACGCCAGGCTCTTGGTGGGGCCAGCCCAGCCGTCCTCGGAGTTCCAGGCTCGTAGCGTTAGTGCCACCGGACCGTTGGGGTACTGCCAGGTCCAAGAGAAGTTGCCATCAGCGCCGAGGGCCGACACATCCACCACCTTGTTCTCTGCGGCATAGGTGATGCGCACGCGGTTGGCATTCGCGACCGTTCCCTGCACGGTGACCGCATTCGCCTCGATGGTCGAGCCGTCTACGGGTGCGGTGATGACGGGGGTGCCTGGGGCGTTGGCAGGACCGGCGGTCTCGATCCACCCGCACATCCCGGAACAGACCCCATCGGTCAATGTCGAGTAACTCGTGCCGTTAGAGCGATTTCCCAGAGCCCGGTAGGCCGTCGGCGTTCCGTTGAACTCGATCTCTAAGAAGCCATAGGTGGGGATCGGCGTCACGCCCGAGTTGAACTCCTGTCCCGAGTACGACTCGATCGAGCGCGACGCGCCCTTGTTCTGGAACCGGATGGTGTCACCGGCAGCGGCCTGAACGCGGAAGGGGAAGAATGCGCTCTCGCCCAGTTCCACGACGATGGTCGCCGCAGCCTGCGATGGCATGGGCGCCACGAATCCGGCGATCAATGCCATGCCCAACAGATACTTACGAAGCATGCTTGTCTCCCTCTTAAGGATGTTCCTCCGGTCTCGGGAGTTCTCCGGCATGGGCCACACCTCCTGCGGAATCGGACACCGCTGAACGCCCGCATGTTCCGGTTTCGCCGTCTCGGGCGACCTATCCTGCTGCCATGCTTGACCCAGTTCCAGCGGAACACCCAGACCGCTCGAGTCGATGTCGGATCTGTGGTCGGTTCGCGGGGTCTCCGGTCGCACACCCGCACCCCTGGACATATCTCGCATGTCGGGCTTGCGGGGTCTTCTGGGTCGAGCCGATGCCCGAAGGGGCTGCGATCCAGGACGCGGGAAATGCCTACACCGAGGCGTACTACTCCGGCGAGGCCAGGCCAGATGAAGCCGCGTACGAGGCCCTGACCCGCCAGGTTATGGCAGCCCGGATGGAACGCATAGAGAGCGAACTAGGACGCACCGGACAGCTGCTGGATGTGGGATGCGCGACCGGCGCGCAGCTTCTAGCTGCCCGCGAGCGGGGATGGAGGGCGCTCGGCGTCGAGGTGAGCGATACAGCGGCTGCGGCAGCGCGAGCCCAAGGACTCGAGGTGATCACAGCCACCCTGGATCAGGCCGATCTGGCAGATGGCTCGTTCGACGCGATCGTGCTCAGCCATGTGTTGGAACATGTGCCAGACCCGGTGGGACTGTTGCGCGAATGCCGCCGACTGATCAAGCCTGATGGAGTCGTCGCCTTGGCGCTACCCAACTCCGCCGGTTTCGTGCACACCGCGACCAACCTGTTCCACAGGTTGCGAGGCCGGTTTGGACGCGACAGGTATTCGTGCAGCCTGTTCCCGCCCTATCACCTGTACGCGTTCGATCCGCCGTCGTTGGTGAGAGCGCTAGCGCAGGTAGAGCTATATCCCACCCAGATCCGCATCACGGGTAAGGGCGATCCCGAGACCTATCCCATGCGGTCCTGGCGTCGCGTGGGACGCATGGCCTTTGCCCAGAGGGTCACCGAGAGGGTCGGTCGCGCCATCGGCAGGGGCTCGCTCCTGGAGGTCCTCGCCCGTCCGTAGACTCCGGCCGTTGCCGAAGCGAGCCGGAGGGGCACGATGAGTGAGTTCCGTATCGAGAAGGATTCCATGGGAGAGGTCCGCGTTCCCGCGGACGCCTACTGGGGTGCTTCGACGCAGCGGGCGGTCGACAACTTCCCGGTCTCGGGACAACGCTTCCCACGACGCTTCATCGAAGCGATGGGACTCATCAAGTGGGCAGCGGCGGTCGTCAACGAGAAGCAGGGGCATATCCCGGCGGATGTCGCAGAAGCGATCCGGCAAGCGGCCGACGAGGTGATCGCCGGCGAACTCGATGGACACTTCGTCGTGGATATCTTCCAGACCGGCTCTGGCACCTCGACGAACATGAACACCAATGAGGTGATCGGCAATCGCGGCGACGAGATCCTCGGAGCCGAGCGAGGCTCAAAGAGGGTCCACCCCAACGACCATGTGAACGCGGGCCAATCCTCCAACGACACGATCCCGACCGCCATCCATCTGGCTGCGCTCGGAGCCCTACGGGACTCACTCATACCGGCGATGACGACCCTCGCCGCGGCATTGCGCGCGAGATCCGAGACCTGGGCCGAAGATGTGAAACCTGGCCGCACGCACCTGATGGATGCCACGCCGATCACCTTCGGTCAAGAGTTCGCCGGCTATGCGACCCAGATCGAGAAGGGACTGGAGCGCATCGCCGACGCGCAGAAGCGGCTGGGCGAACTGGCACTCGGTGGAACCGCGGTCGGCTCTGGCCTGAACGCGGAGGAGGGTTTCGCGGCTGCCGTGATCGCCCAGATGGCCGAGCGCACAGGACTCGAGATCAAGGAAGCAGACGATCATTTCGAGGCACAGAGCACCAAAGATGCTTGCGTCGAGACCAGCGGCATGTTGAGGGTGATCGCTGCAGGCCTGATGAAGATCGCTAACGACATCCGGTGGATGGGTTCGGGGCCTAGGACCGGGCTCGGGGAACTCAGGTTGCCTGAACTGCAGCCGGGTTCCTCGATCATGCCCGGCAAGGTGAATCCGGTCATCCCCGAGGTGGTCACACAGGTGGCGGTGCAGGTCTACGGCAACGATGCCGCGGTCGCGTTCGCCGGCAGCCAGGGGAACTTCGAGCTCAATGTGTACATGCCCATCATCGCGCGCAACCTGTTGGAGTCCATCGAGCTGCTCGGCTCTGCCTGTCGTCTGCTGGTCGACAGGTGCATCGAGGGTCTGGAGATCGACGCTGAGCGCGCACGCGCGCTCGTCGAACAGTCCTTCCCGATCGTCACAGCCCTCGTGCCTGCGATCGGGTACGACCTCTGCGCGAAGATAAGCAAAGAAGCCTTCAAGAGTGGGCGCTCGATCCGAGAAGTGACCCTAGAGACCGGCGCGATCACCGAGGATGCCCTGGATGAAGCCTTGGACCTGTTGAAGATGACCCGAGGCGGCATAGTCGCGCCGGGCATCGGCGGAGGCTGACCGCTTCATATCAGCGGCCACGGAACCGCCGGCCGATCCTGCGGAGGATCGGGATAACGGTCGGCTTCGAGCAAGGCCCGAGCGCGCGCGAACACCAGATCGATCTCGAGTGCATCCAGCAGACCGTCCAGTCGTGGCGGCTCTTCGATCACCCGCGCAAGGCCCTCCCTCACCTCTTCGGGCAGCGGCTCGCCGATGAAGTCCCATATCACCGTGCGAAGTTTCGGTTCGATGTGGAAACACAGCCCGTGATCCACGATCCGAAGTTCACCGGTCCGTGAATCGATCAGGCAATGGCCGCTCTTCCGGTCGGCGTTGTTCATGACGACATCGAGCGCAGCGACCCGACGGAAATCGTCGGCACGCTGGGGCATCAAGGTCAGATAGTGCTCGTCTGGGTCGTGAACCACGAAGCGTTGCACGGCGCCCTCGCCGTACGGGCCTTGCCGAAGCACGGTCTCTGGCACCAGATGCCAGCCTGCCGCCTCGCATAGCCGGAAGGCGGCCACCTCACGCTTGTACAGCCCGGCCGGGAAGTCCCATAGCGGTCGCTCTCCCCTGCCTGGCTTGTAGACGACCAGGGTCTCGGGTTCGTCCGGCAGGGTCGCGCGACACAGCAGCGCGTTGTTCGACGAACCCGCCAGCACCCCGAGCGGCTCGAGTCCGGCATCCGAGAGCCGCTGGCTCACTCCTCGTCGTCTGGCTGTCGGGGACGATGGCCGTTCATGCCCGGACAGTGGTGATCCTCGTCAGGCTCCATCGGCATCGAACAGATCTCGCAGCGCGGGCGCCCCTTGCCCACGACCTCCAAGGCGTGCTCGACCATCGCTCGAACCTGTGCACGGGTGACCACGATCCTGGCGCTGGCCTCGTCGTCCTGGATCTCGAGTTCTGCGCCCTCTGGTTCGTCGTCGTCAGGGTCTCCCGGCACGAACTCTCGAAGCATGACGATCAGCAGATCGCGTTCCGGGTCGTACTCGATGCTCATCGAGCCGACCCGCCAGTCAGGCTCTAGAGGCTCGATGAGTTCGAGATCGATAGGTTCTGGCTCGGGTGCGGGCGTCTCGGTTTCTGGCAGCATCGCAAGGACGCGTCCGAGTTCCCGAGCGAGGATCGCGACCTGCTCCTTCTCGCAGAGCAGGGTCAGGTATTGGTCGTCGGATCGGGCTTGGATCAAGAACACGCGCGCACCGGGTTCTCCGACCGCGCCTGCGGTGAAACGCAGCGCGGGGTCCAGATCGAAACTTCGGCTCATGCCTGCTCCGGAGCGAGATCCCGCAACGAACCGGTGTCGTTGATCCGGCGGATCTGCGGCATGCCCCCGCGGAGGTCGATCGCGGACACCCCGACCGGATCGATCGCGATGCGTCGGAACAGATCCGCATGCACCCCGAGGTAGTGGGCGAGGATCAGTCGGATCGGATCGCCGTGGCTGAAGGCTGCCACGACCTTGCCGGCGTGCCCGACCCGCAACTGCTCGACGACCTCCACGCCCCGCAACTGCGTCTCGCGCAGCGTCTCGCCGTCAGGGAATCGAACATCGGTCGGCCAGATCGCGAGACGGCCGGGGATGTCACCTTTGAAGACCTGCTTCAGGGTCTTGCCTCCAAGCTTTCCGTAGCGAACATCTCCCAACCCCGGGTAGGTCTTGATCTTGAGCCTGCGTGCGCGCGCGAGCGGCGTGCCGGTCTGCTTGGCCCGCTGCATGGGCGAGCTGACGACGCTGTCGAGTCGCACCCCCTCGAATCGAGCGACCAGTTCGTCGGCCTGTTGCAGACCTTGCTTCGACAGCGGAGACTCGCCGGTCGGCAGGCGTTTTCCCACATGAGGTCCGTGTCCGTGGCGGACCAGGAGGAGCAGCAACCCCTACTCCCGCCCGTAGATGCCTTCGGCGGCGCGGAACTCGGCTGCCTTCTCGGCCATCCCGATCTCGAGGACCTCGTCCTCTCCGACACCGTGTTCGGCGGCGTAGGCGCGAACATCCTGCGTGATCTTCATCGAACAGAAATTCGGTCCGCACATCGAGCAGAAGTGGGCCCGCTTTGCTGGTTCCGCCGGCAGCGTCTCATCGTGGAAGGAACGGGCCGTCTCGGGATCGAGTGAGAGGTTGAACTGATCCTCCCATCGGAACTCGAAGCGCGCCTTGCTCAAAGCATCATCCCAGACCTGTGCGTGCGGATGACCCTTGGCGAGGTCTGCAGCGTGAGCCGCGATCTTGTAGGTGATGACGCCCTGGCGAACATCCTCGCGGTTGGGCAAGCCGAGATGCTCCTTGGGTGTGACATAGCAGAGCAGGGCCGTTCCGTACCAGCCGATCATCGCGGCGCCGATGCCGCTGGTGATGTGGTCGTATCCGGGAGCGATGTCGGTGGTCAAGGGCCCGAGCGTGTAGAAGGGCGCCTCGTGGCACCAGTCGAGTTGCAGATCCATGTTCTCCTTGATCCGGTGCATCGGGACATGACCAGGACCCTCGATCATGACCTGCACATCGTGCCGCCAAGCGACCTCGGTCAACTCCCCTAGCACCTTCAACTCGGCCAGCTGGGCCTCGTCGTTGCCGTCCGCGATGGATCCTGGCCTCAGTCCGTCGCCGAGGGAGAAGGACACATCGTAGGCACGCATGATCTCGCAGAGTTCCTCGAAGTTGGAGTAGAGGAAGTTCTCCTGATGATGCGCGAGACACCAGGCCGCCATGATCGAGCCACCACGGCTGACGATCCCGGTGACCCGTCTAGCTGTCAGGGGCACGAAACGCAGCAGGACTCCGGCATGGATCGTGAAGTAGTCCACCCCTTGTTCGCATTGTTCGATGACGGTGTCCCGGAAGATCTCCCAGGTCAGTTCCTCAGCCTTGCCGTCGACCTTCTCGAGTGCCTGATAGATAGGTACGGTCCCGATCGGGACCGGAGAGTTCCGGACGATCCACTCGCGGGTCGCATGTATGTCGGCTCCCGTCGAGAGATCCATCACCGTGTCGGCGCCCCACCTGGTGGCCCAGACCAGTTTGTCGACCTCTTCCTCGATCGAACTGGCCACGGCAGAGTTGCCGATGTTCGCGTTGATCTTGGTCAGGAAGTTACGGCCGATGATCATCGGCTCGAGCTCGGGATGGTTCACATTGGCGGGGATGATCGCGCGTCCGCGGGCGATCTCGTCGCGCACGAACGCCGCATCCAGACCCTCGCGGATCGCGACGAACCGCATCTCGGGGGTGATGACGCCTCGTCGGGCGTACGCCAACTGCGTCACCGCCGTTCCGTCCTTGGATCGCAGCGGTCTACGCCGCTGATCGAAGCCCTCGACGGGGATGCGGAGCGAAGCGCCGTCGTATGCGGCGACATCTCCCCGGTCGGCGATCCAGGTTGCTCGTACCGGTTCGAGTCCCTGACGCAGATCCACCTCGATGTTGGGATCCCCGTGGGGACCACTGGTGTCGTAGAGGCTTACCGGAGGGTTGGGGATGCTTCCCCCCGTGATAGGGGTCGGCGACAACGACACCTCCTTGACCGGCACGCTGAGACCGTCCTGCTCGATGTAGGTGCGCCGGATCCCGGGTTTCAGGCCCGCTTCGGCCACTGGCGATGTCGTCATGTCCCTCTCTCCCTCCGCCGGTGTTAGCCGGATCAGGTTCCAACGGTCGGCCGCGTTCCTCGGACCCTCTCAGCCCGTGGCGCGGGCTCCCGTGGCCGCCATCCTACGGACAGCCGCGATCCCTGCGCGGGCGTGGCACGCTCGGAGCATGTGGAAGGATGGGTGGATGCGTATCAGCGCGAAACTGGCCCCGGTATTCGACATCTCCGAGTTGGTGAGGTTCTGGCGAGCCGCCGACCGGATGGGCTTCCACGGCGTCTACAACTATGACCACTTCTACGGTCTCGGCGACTCCCCCGATACCTGGGAGCAGCCGACGCTCGAAGCTTGGACGACCCTTGCTGCCATGGCTGTCCACACCGAAAGGGCGCGTATCGGCTGCATGGTCAGCGCGGTCACCTTCCGCAATCCCGGCCTGATAGCCAAGATGGCAACGACGATCGATCATCTGTCGGCGGGTCGCCTCGACATCGGACTGGGGGCCGGCTGGCACGAACCAGAGCACTCGTCCCTGGGCTTCGGATATCCCCCGCCGGGGACACGCATCGCGATGCTTGACGAGGCTTGCACGATCATCCGCGGCATGTTCACGCAGCAGCCCTTCAGCTTCTCGGGCGAGCACTTCTCGGTTACCGACGCCAGGTGTCAGCCGACACCCATCCAAGAGCCGCACCCGAGGTTGATCATCGGTGGGAACGGACGGAACAAGACCCTGCGCATCATCGCCAAGCATGCGGATGAGTGGAACTGCATCGGCACCGAACCAGAGACCTTCGCCGAACTGAGCCGACTGCTGGACGGCTACTGCCGAGAGGTCGGAAGAGACCCGAGCGAGATCACGCGAGGGGCGCAGATGTTCCTGCACCCGGCGGCGCCCGAACAGATCGAGGAACAGCTCGATCGGATCCCGGCACTCGCGGATGCCGGATGCGAGCATCTCGTTCTCAGCTTCTATCAACCACCGAGCGAGGAGGTGCTCGAGCGCTGCGCGCCGCGGAACTGATCCGGGGGATCCCAGAACTTCCGTTCCCGATGCGGATAGGTTCGAGCGTGCCCGGCTTCGACGAGGCTGCCGTTCGACGAGCGATCGACGGATGCCCCCAGGCCGACGGCTACACCCTCACCGTGAAGCCTCTGCGCTATCGCACGCAGCCCAGCCTGTCTGCGATCACGGTCTTCGACGATCGAGAGATCACCTGCAAGATCCCCGAGCCGTTCCTGCCCTTCGGTGAGGTCGTCATCTACGGCATGAAGCGACGCAACACCGACCCTCCGCGTTTCGTCCCGCTATCCGAAGGGATCACATTCCGAACCCGGGCCGAGGTCGTCCGGTTCCTCTACCTGCACGAGTGGTACCACTGGTGGCTGTTCAGCACGGGAGAGCGATTCCAGCGCGAGACCGCATGCGACCGGTTCGCTCTGGCGGGGTGGCGCAAGCGAAGGGTCACGCTCGAGGATGCTCGACTCGCCATCAAGAGACGCGAGGAACCCCGCATCTGGTGAGGGCACCCTGCGACGCATCGGTCGTGGGGCTGGTCATATCCTGAGGTCTGTGAGCACGATCAAGATCGGCGCGGGGTTGTCTACGAACATCGATGTGACGACCGCGCTTGGCGAGGCGCTGTTCGGAGCGACGGCTACCTTCGGGGACGAGATCCCGAACCTCGTCGTCTGCTTCATCAGCGAGGAGCATCGCGATTCGGCCGACGAGGTCGCCGCAGCCCTCGGTTGGCGCTTCCCAGCCGCAGCGGTGATCGGCTCGACCGCTGCCGGCGTGATCGGAGGGCCCGAAGAGGTCGAGCACGGCCCGGCCGTCAGCGTGCTCACAGCGTTCCTGCCCGACACTCGAGTCTTCCCCTTCGGGTTGCGGTTCAACGAGGATCCAGACGGCAAGCACACCTACACCGGCTGGCCAGAACCCTTGGTCCCAGACGCGACGCTGTTGATGTTCTGCGACCGGTTCTCGCTACCGGCTGGCCATCTGGTCGAGCACCTGAACCAGACCCGCCCGGGCCAGGTGGTCGTGGGTGGGCTCACCTCTGGCGGACAGGAACCTGGGGATACGCGGCTGTTCTACGGTGGTCGCGTGTTCGATGACGGCGCCGTCGGCGTGGCGGTGGAAGGTCGCGTCAGGTTGAGGCCGCTTGTATCTCAAGGATGTCGCCCGATCGGCGCACCCATGACGATCACTCGCGCGGACCGCAACATAATCTTCGAGTTGGCCGGGGAACGGCCGATCGATGTGATCAAGGCCCTATGGCAGCGGGCCGATTCCACCGACCGCGCTCTGATGCAACACGGCTTGCAGTTGGGTCGCGTGGTGGACGAGTACAGGTCCGAGTTCGGCTACGGCGACTTCGTGATCCGGCCCGTGATGGGGGCCGACCCTCAGGAGGGCATCATCGCGGTGGGCGATGTGGTCACGATCGGCGAGACCGTGCAGTTCCATGTGCGAGATCCCCATTCGGCGGATGAGGATCTGGGGAAGGCGCTCGCGGCCGTCGCAGAGCCGCCGCACGGCGCCCTGCTGTTCAGTTGCACCGGACGGGGACGCGCCATGTTCCAGGAATCCGATCACGACGCGATCCAGGTGACCGAGGCCTTGAACGCTCCGCTAGCAGGGATGTTCTGCGCGGGTGAACTCGGACCGGTTGGAGGTCGGAACTTCCTTCACGGCTTGACCGCATCGCTCGCACTGTTCGAAGACACCGGGGCGTGACCAACTGCGCCCCCTTGGTTTCGGGGGTCAGGGTCGAAGCGTCCCGTACTGATCGTCCAGTTCGAAGAACGCGTCCACCTCTGGACGAGGGGTCAGGGGAAGATCACCGTCTAACACAGCCTTCGCCAAGGCGACGCTGCGCTCGTTGGCAGCGCCGTAACCGATCGACAGGTACGCGGGAACCTCCGCGGGGATCGTGCTCCAGGGCACCGGAGCGGTGACACACAACAGGCAGTAAGGGTTCTCCCCGGGCCCATGCTCGAGACGCTCGGGCATGCTGGGTCCGGCCAGGAAGTTCCTCCAGCCGTCGTGTTGACCCTCCAGGGGACGCTCTTCAGCCGTCCAGAGCAACAGCTGCTTCCACTCTTCGAGGGTGAACACGCCATCCTCTAACAACACCGATCCGGGGACAGGCGTGCCGCTGGCAGCGATCGGGGAACCGCCTTCGGGATCCTCTACGAGGCCGGGCGTGAGATCGCCTAGCAACTGGCGTGCATGCTGCAGGATCGCGGCAGCCGCACCCGCGGCGTACGGCGCGGCAGCGCTGGTGCAACAGGCGAGCGCCGACTCCGAGACCGGTTCGAGGGAATCGTTGGGCGCGATCGGACCACCGTATCCGTCGGCTACCAGATGGGCAGGAGCGTCAGACCACGGCGACACATAGCCGTTGTCGTGTGCTCCAACCTGGAGCGCACCCTTGGCTCTGGTCGAGTGGGTCTGGGTCGGCGTTGGGGCAGCCCCGCTGAACGCAGTGCCATTGCCCGAGGCGAACATGACCAGATGTTTGCTCGCGGCGGCCTCGATGACGCGCCGGTTCCCGACGCCAGGCAGCAGCGATCCCCAGGAGTTGGATTGCACATCGACCCAACCCAGGTCGGCTGCGAAGGAGACACCTCGGGTTCCCAGGCCTTCGATCGCCACGATCCGAGCATCGGGAGCCAGAGAGGTGCCTTCGCCGGCCGCTCTAGAAGCGGTCATGGTGCCGTGCCCCTGATCGTCCAGCAGGAGCCGCTCGGTGCAACCTGTCGCTAGTACGCCGTTGGCCGGCGGCACATCCGGGAAGGAGCCATCGCATCGAGTGCCTCCCGCCGAGAACGAGACCCACCCGACGATACGAGTGCCTGGCACCCAGTAGACGGTGTTGGGCTTGACCGATGCCCACACCGCTGCGTCCGCCTCCAGCGCTGCCTGCATGGTCGGGGCATCGAGCGTCAGGTTCAGAGGCTGGATGAAGTCGGGGTAGTTAGGTATGTACTCGCTCGGGTGCTGATCAGCGCGGGTGCGATCCCGGAACGCCGGGTGATACGGGTTGATGCCCGTGTCGATCAAGGCGACGACCACCGGCGGGGGCGCGTCGGTCGCGGCGGTGACCGGAGCGACTCCGAGCGAAGTCCCCAACACGACCAGGGAGAGCAGGAAGGCTCGCATGCTTCCCGATTCGCCAGCAGAGGTCTCCTCCCCTGCCTCGGGTAGGTTCGCTCCTGAAGGAGGTTCGAGAAGATGGGCGAGATGATCGAGTTCGCAATTCCAGGTTCAGTCACAGCGGGCTACCTCGCGGTCCCCGAGGATCAACGAGGACCCGGGCTGGTGGTGATCCAAGAGTGGTGGGGTCTGGTTCCCCACATCAAGGATGTTTGCGAGCGGTTCGCTGCCGAGGGCTTCGTGGCGCTTGCCCCTGACCTGTTCCACGGCGAGACCACGACCGAACCCGACGAGGCCAACAAGAAGATGATGGAACTGGACATGCCTCGAGCGATCAAGGAGATCAGTGGGGCTGTCGAACATCTGCGCACGCGTCCCGAAACCGACGGCAAGGTCGGAGTGCTGGGGTTCTGTATGGGAGGCGCACTGACCCTCGCTACCGCCGCCAACGCAACGATCGATGCGGCCGTCCCCTTCTACGGGTTGCCCGGTGACGGCTTCGAACCGCAGAAGATCTCGTGCCCTGTACTTGGACATTGGGCCGAGACCGATGACTGGGCGACCGTCGAGAAGGGCGAGACCCTCTTCAAGCAACTTCGCGACGCTGGAGTGGACGCGACCCTTCATGTCTATCCAGGAACCGAGCACGCCTTCTTCAACGACTCTCGCCCTGAGGTCTACAAGGCGGAAGCCGCCGACCAAGCTTGGCGACGAACGCTGGTCTTCCTGAACCGACATCTGGCCGACTGAGTCTTCCTCCCGGCCCGATCGATGCAAAGAAGTTCAGCCGATCCAGCCGAGTAGGTGCTTGGCGAGATCCTCGCCGGCGTCCTCTTGGATGAAATGGCCCGCGTTCTCGATGATCGCGTGAGGCTGGCCCTTGGTTCCGGGGATGAGTTTCTGCAAGACCTTCTCACCGCCCTTGGTGACCGGATCTGAATCCGCGAACAGCGTCAGGAAAGGACGCTCGAAGCCCTGCAGCGATACCCACGCCTTCCGGTTGGGTTCTGCCTGCGGATCGTCGGGGGTGATCGGCACCAGCACCGGGAACTGCCTGGCGCCCTCGAGGTAGGAGTCGTCTGGGAACGGCGCGTCATAGGCGGCGATCGCGGCGTCCGACATCGGACGAGCCGTCCCGCCCTTCACGATGCCTCCGGCGTGGAAGGTGGGCGTGGTCTGGGAGTACTCGCGCCACTTCTTGAAGCCTTCCCCGGGATCGTGATCGCCGGTCGGCAGGAAGGTGTTGGACGCGCAGACCCGAGCGAACCTGTCCGGCTGTTCGGCGAGGATCCGTAGGCCCAGCAAGCCTCCCCAGTCCTGACAGAACAAGGTGATGTCCTGGAGTCCGATCGCGTCCATCGCGCCGGTCAGCCACTGCAGGTGCGATGCGTAGGTGTAGGCCTTGCGATCGTCCAACTTGTCGCTGCGACCGAAGCCCACCAGGTCGATGGCGACGCACCGGTGGCCCTCTGCTGCCAGGGGGGCGATCATCCGTCGGTACAGGTAGGACCAGGTCGGTTCGCCGTGCAGCAAGAGGATGGGAGGCTGATCTGAGGGACCTTCATCGATGTGGTGGATCCGAAGCCCGTCCACTTCGCAGTATCTAGGTTCGTAGTCCCAGCCGTCCAAGCCCTCGAAGCGGTCGTCTGGTGTGCGGAGGATCTCGGCCACGACTGGTCCTTTCTGACTATGTGTTGACCATCCCCGTTAGGGATGGTTCGTGTAGGAGTGCCCTGGCACGATACCTCGGTACCAGCGTGGCACGCCGGCTCGTGGCTCCCCCCTTCCGACCATCTGAGCCGGCGTGCAGCGCGTTCTGGCTCAGATCTGCGGCGCGGCTAGCCCTATGAGGGCGGCTTCTTCGCGGGAGCCTTCTTCTTCGCCGCACCCTTCTTCGCGGGAGCCTTCTTCTTCGCACCCGTCTTCGTGGCACTCGTCTTCTTGGCCCCAGCCTTCCGCTTGCCCTTTCCTGGTCCGGCCGCACGGCGGTCGGCCAAGAGTTCCGCGGCGCGAGTGACCGTCAGCGTCGCCGGATCGTCGCCGCGTTTCAGGCTGGCGTTGGTCTCGCCGTCTGTCACATAAGGACCCCAACGGCCATCCTTCACCACCATGGGCTTGCCAGACACTGGATCTGGCCCAAGTTCCAGCAACGGCTTGGCCGGTGCTCGCGCACCGCGCCGCCGGGGCGGCTGCTTGAAGAGTTCCAGCGCCTGTTCGACGGTGACCGTGAACAGTTCCTCCTCAGAATTGAGGCTGCGCGACTCATCCCCTCGCTTCAGGTAAGGCCCGTAGCGGCCGTTCAACGCTTCGATCGCGGTCCCGCTGTCGGGATCCACGCCGACGGTCCGAGGTAGCGACAGGCATCTCAGTCCATCCTCGAGGGTCACCTCGTCGAGACTCATCGAGCCCAACAGGCTCGCGGTCTTGACCGGCTTCTCATCGGTCGAGCCGAGGGTGAAGTAGGGACCGTAGCGGCCGCTGCGCGCGCGGACCTCTAGTCCCGTCTCTGGGTCGACGCCTAGCAAGCGGCCATCGTCACCGCCGGCGCTGAGCAACTCGAGCGCCTTGGCAAGCGTGAGTTCGTCTGGCGGCAGTTCCTCTGGCACGGAGGCTCGGTCCTCGCCGCGCTCCACATACGGACCGTAGCGACCTACCCGCAGCGCAACCTGCCGCCCGTCTTCGTCCTCACCGATCGGGATCGTGTTGATCTCGCGCGCATCGATCTGCGCGAGACGCTCTTCACCAACGAGATCGCGCAGCCCCTCCAGCGAGCCGTCGCCCTCGTAGAAGGCTCTCAGGTAATCAACGCGTTCGAGATCGCCGTCAGCGATCTCATCCAGATCGTTCTCCATCTTCGCGGTGAAGCGATAGTCCACGAGTCGCGGGAAGTACTCTTCGAGGAGTCCCACGACCGAGAACGCCTTCCAGGACGGGATGAGGGAACTGCCCTTCTTCCACAGATAGCCGCGATCCCGGACGATGGTGTTCATGATGCTGGCATATGTGGAAGGCCGCCCCACCCCCAGTTCTTCTAGCGCTTTGATCAACCCGGCTTCGCTGTAACGGTTGGGAGGCTTGGTCTCGGAGTCCTTCGACGAGACCGGACCGGCTCGACCGGTCTGGCCCTCATGCAGAGGAGGCAGGACCTTGGCCTTCGAGTCGTCGTTCGACTTAGCGTCATCTTCGTCGTCCTCGAGGATCCGGCGATATCCGGGATCGGTGATGGTCGTGCCTGACGCAGCGAGGGTGAGACTGGAGGCTGCCGCCTGTCCCGCCACTTCCACCGATAGCGTCTCGCCGATCGCGTCCTTCATCTGGCTGGCGATGGTGCGGCGGTAGACGAGGTCGTAGATCTTGGCTTCGTCTCCGTTCACTTCCCCGCGCACATCCTCTGGGTTGCGGAACGCTTCACCGGCAGGCCGGATCGCTTCGTGCGCCTCCTGAGCGTTGCGGCTCTTGTTCGGGTAGGTCCTAGGCTTGGCCGGCATCGCGTCGGCTCCGAACCGCTGCTCGATCAGGTTCCGTGCGGCCCCGACTGCCTCATCGCTGAGCGTCACCGAATCGGTTCGCATGTAGGTGATATAGCCGTTCTCGTACAAACCCTGCGCCGCGCTCATCGTCCGTTGGGCAGAGAACCCGTACTTGGAAGCCGCTGCACGCTGCAGAGTCGAGGTGATGAAGGGAGGTTGCGGAGCCCGCTTATAGGGTCGGCTCGATAGGGAGGCGATCTCTACCTGCGAGCCGTCCAAAGCGGATGCCAAGCTGGAGGCCTTGGATCCGTCGATGACGATCCTGTCGCGACCCTTCTTCAGTTGACCGTCTGGCCCGAAGTCGTCGCCGGTCGCGACCTCTGTACCGTCAAACGTTCTCAGTGCCGCGGTGAAGTTGCCGCCGTCCACGGTGATCGTGGCCTCTACGCCGCTGAAGGATGCCGGGACGAACCGGATGCGTTCGCGTTCGCGCTCTACCACCAGCCGGACCGCGACCGATTGGACGCGGCCGGCTGAAAGGCCAGGCATGATCCGACGCCAGAGCACGGGCGACACCTCGTAGCCGACCAGTCGATCGAGGACGCGTCGCGCCTCCTGAGCCTCGACCAGCGCCATGTCGATGTCACGAGGTTGCTCGACCGCGGCCTTGATCGCCTTGGCGGTGATCTCGTGGAACACCATCCTCTTGACCGGGATCTTGGGGCGCAGTTCGTCCACGATGTGCCACGCGATCGCTTCGCCTTCGCGGTCCTCATCGGTCGCGAGGTAGAGCTCGTCGGCTTCCTTCATCGCCTGCTTCAACAGGCGCACCTGTTTGCGCGCGCGCTCACCGGACACGACATAGATAGGCCTGAAGTCATTCTCGACATCCACAGCCAAGCGCGCCCAAGGGCGTGCCTTGTATTCCTCGGGCATCTCGTCCTTGTCGGGGAGATCCCTGATATGGCCAACGGAGGCTTCGATCCGATAGTCGGAGCCGAGGATCTTGCTGATGGTCTTGGCCTTGGCTGGGCTCTCGACGATCACTAGTGGTTTGGTCATCTGTTTTTCAGGATGGGGGCACCAGACCGGCCCTGTCAAGCGCCATGGCCGGAACTGCTCAGTTGCCAGCCGGGGCCTTCAAGCCCTCCTTGACGACCCGACCAGGCAATCCTTGCTCCTCGACGACTCGGCGAGACAGCGGAGCAAGGACATCGAGCATGGCTTCCGATCGCTGCTCTCCTACGGCAAGGAACGGGCCTTGGGCCAGATGGTCGGTCTCCTGCTCGATCATCCCGCGAAGCCGCCTACCTGCCTCGCTGATGGTCCCGTCTGCCTCGGTCAGGCCCCGCGAATGCAACACGGCAGCGGCAGCCTTGTACTCCTCTGGCCGCCAGCCGTGACCGCGCACCATGAACGAGTTCTCGGGTTCGGCGAGGTCTCGGACACCAGCCTGCAACACCTGGGCCTGGATGCCGGTCAGATCGTGTGTAAGCAGGACCGCCAGATGCCCGTCCCCTCGGAACTCTCGCATCGTGTTGGCGCCATGCCACAGCGCTTCGAATGGATCCTCTGGCGGATCAAGATCCGCGTGTCCCGCGAACAGCGGTCGACCCTCCGGAGGCGACACCTCGATCAGGTCCCGTAACCACGCGTTCACTTCGGACAGGTCCGCTCCCTCATCGCCGAGCATCCTCCTCAACGCCCGGCCCGCACCGATGCGACGCGCATCGAGCGCCTCGGGAAACGAGATATCGGAGCGCAGGAACCTCTTGATCAGTCCGGGGTGGAAACTGTAGAAGGTTGCTGTCACCGCTCCCGGCGTCGGTGTTCCCAAGGGTGCGGAGCGCGCCGTGAAGTAGCCCTCGATCATCGAGAGGCCGATCTCGTCGAACGCCTCGGAGACCTCGGGTACGAAGAACGCTTGTGCTGCGATCGGCTCGAAGACCTGGAAGGCTCGCCGAGCCAGTTTGGACGCGATCAGAGCGTCACCCTCTCTGAGAGCGGCGACGGCGAGGACGGATCTGACGACCCAGCAACTCGAGAGCGTCCGCGAGATCGTGGAAGGCGTCGGTCAGCTCGTCGAGTTTCTCGAATACCTCGGGCGGAGGCGTGTTCGAGGGACGGACGAAGGCCCTACGGTTCTGGTTGAGTTGGTTGAAGTCACCCTCGTGGATCAGGGTCTGGTTCCCGAGCTGGCTCGTACGCACCTTGCCCGAGCGTTCCCAGATCCGGACAGTGTTGTAGTGCACGCCGGCGCGGCTGGCCACCTCGCGACGGGTCAGCCAGCCGTCAGGGATCTGCAGGCGAGTGGCCCGCGGGTTCTCGAGTCGTTGCTGGCGCTTGCTGGGGGTCCCGTGACGCGCTGAGCGGTGGCGGCCAAGACCCATCGCATGCTTGGCTTGGAACCCGCAGTCGGGACAGACGAACTGCCCCTTGCGGCCCCTGGTCGTGCTGGCGGTCTTCTTCTTCTTCGGAGGCATGCGGCCCTACCTTCCCATTCGGTGTCGGTCATCGTTGTCGAGGAACTCGGAAAGCGGCAGCATACGCCTAACACATGCCGGTCGTACAAACCAGGGAACCTCGGCTATTGGCAGCCGAACTCGCTCACTGCGTCCGTGGATGCAGACGGAGGCGGCGGCACGCTCTGTGCGAGCATCGGCAGTTCGGACACCTCGAAGCGAAGCGTCTCGCCTAAGAGGTCTCGATGCTTGACCGATGCTCCGAGCTGCTCGCCACCCAAGCCAACCGTGCTGACGAATCGCTTGGCCCAAGTTGCACCCGGGGCTTCGATGATCGTTGAGGGAAGGACACCGACCGGGTCGATCTCGATGCGCTCGAACAGTGGAGTCGCCAGCGTGTAGACCGGCGCCCCCGCAGCCGTCGGATACAGACCCATGGCGCTCCACACGAACCACGCGCTCATGGTTCCGAGGTCGTCGTTGCCAGGGAGACCATCAGGGGTCGGGCGATACAAGGTCTGGTAACCCCGCACGGCGGCCTGGGTCTTCCATGCAGACCCGGTGTACGCATATAGCCAGGGTGCTTGGAGGTCGTGTTCGTTGCTCGGTGCGTACTGGTTGCCGTAGTAAGCGATCCCGTAAGCGGTGATCTTCTGTTGGAACTCTGAGGTCGCATGTGGTGCTGCCAAGAGTGCCGGTAACGAGAAGAAGGTGTCCAGTCGTTGCTGGACCTCGCCGTCGGTCCCCATGGCCTCGAACAGACCGGCGGGATCGTGAGGTACGAGCATCGTGTACTGCCATCCGGTCCCTTCCCGCCAACCGTCGGGCATCTCTGGAAGGTAGGGATCACCAACCCAGGTGCCGTCGGCGTTGCGAGGACGCGCGAAGCGTGTCTCGGGATCGAAGACCTTGCGCCAGTTCTGGGCTCGATCGAACAACGCGTTGGCATCGGGCTGGCGTCCGAGCCGATCAGCCACGAGGGCGAGAGCGTGATCGTTAGCCGCATACTCCAGCGTGCTCGCGGCACCCGAGCCGAGGGTTCCAGGACCACCGATATCCGCGGGCACATAGCCCTTGGACAGGTAGACGGGATCGCGATGCTCCTGGAAGGCCATCCGCCGCGCTGCCGCATACAGCCGATCCAGAGCCGAGGGATCGTCGCCCAGGACTCCTCTACAGACCCCGTCAGCGATCACGGGGAACGCAGGCGTTCCGTTCATGAAGTCCGCGTAGCGATCCATCCAACCCCAATGAGGCAAGCGGCCGCCCTGCTCCGCAACCGCTGATAGTGATCGAAGCATGTCCGCGTACCGGTCTGGTTGGATCCAACTGAGCAAAGGCATCTGGGTCCGATAGGTGTCCCACATGCTGAAGTTCGCGTAGTAGTCCGAGCCCTCGGGCATCGGATCACCGACCGCACCTATCTGGTGCACCTGCCGGTCGTATCCTCGGTAACGACCGTCGGCATCCTGGAAGATGTTCGGATGGTGCTGCGCGTGATACAGCGCCGTGTAGAAAGAGGTGCGGCTGGCACGATCGCCGCCCTCGATCCTGATCGTGTCCAGTTCGGTCCGCCATGCATCTCGGGTCAGATCGCGCCGAGCCTCGAGATCGAACCCGGTCTCTGCGAACTCGTCCTCGAGGTTCGCGACCGCACCGTCGGTGTCGACGAAGCTGATGCCGACCATCAGGCGGACCACTCGCCCGTCCGGCAGCGGCGCGAACCGCATGTACATGCCGGCGCCCACACCGGTCACACTGGTCTGGCCAGGTTGCGGTGCCCCGCCCCGAGATGCGAAGGCGCCGATCTCTGAGGCCACCGTATCGGACCGGATCGCGAAGTGCACGATGTACTGCCGCGTGTCGGGATTCGGCTGACGAACCGTTCCGACGATCGTCCCATCCGCAAGGGCCTGCATGGTGGTCCATACGCGACCTGGATCGTTCTCGAGGTCGGGGCCGATGATCGAAGAGCCACCTACGGCTCGGCCCGCGTCGATGATCACATTCGCGTACTCGTTCGGTGGGTAGGTGTAGCGGTGCATCCCAGTGCGCAGCCCAGCGGTCAGTTCGGCACGAACCCGGTTGGCCAGCAGAACCTCATACCAGCCCACCTCCGCGGTCTCGGTGGCATGCGAGAACGACTGCTGGTAACGCTTCACATCGGTCACGACCTCGCCGGTGGTGGGCATGACTGGAACCTCGCCACCCTCCCATACGCCCATCGACTGGGTATGGACATGACTGAACCCTCTGATCTTGCGGTCGATGTACTGGTAGCCGGTGAAGGCGAAGGGGCCCTCGGTGTCTGGCGACAACTGCACCATGCCGTAGGGCGCGGCGGGCCCGGGGAACACGAAGCCCGACCCCATCGTGCCGATCATCGGATCGACCAGGTCCAGCACATCCTCTGTCGCCACCGCCGGCTGCGCGAGCAGGCCCAGCAGCGCAGAGAACGCGAGGGTCGAGGCACGCGCACGCATCACGAGACTCCGCAGGATGCGGTGTTCGACAGGTTCGGGCCCGAGGCTTGGCGCGCGTGATAGAGCTGGCGGTTCTTACCCGTCCAGACCACATGGATGCGTCCGGTCGTGGGGCTGATCTCGAGTTGGAAGAAGTCGGCCTGCGAGTTCGCATCTGCACCGATCGAGACCTGGTTGACGCGACCGGTGATCAAGGACGGCCCCTCGCAGGTTTTGCCGTCGACCTCGCACTCCGGATCGAGGTCCACGATCATCGCGTAGATCTCTTGCTGCGGGAAGGCCTGGCCTGGTCGTAGAGCTTCGAAGGAGACCGCCAGCGTGCCGTCCGCTCCAACGGTCACCCACGGGTAGCTGAAGGTGGCCTCGAACGGCGACACATCCTCGACCTCCCAGCTAGATCC
>JBKHYG010000081.1:0-1179 GCA_046565595.1 Actinomycetota bacterium
GCCCACATTGTCGAGCGGGCGGTGGGCGAACCCGGTCGCCGGATCTGCTCCGAGCCAGTTGATGTTGGCATCTGCGACGGTGCAGCGAGGACCCTCCGGGTTCGTGAGCGGGTCGTACCGCTGAGCCTCGGTGAGTCCCCCGCAACGCTTGGTGGCGTCCAAGCCGTCGGCCGTTCCTGGAGCCCAACTCTGACAGATCGAGTTCGCGCTAGTACCTGACTGCAGGTTCAGCCCGGTGACCGCAGCGCGCTGCGCCTCGTTCCAATCCATGTCGGTCTCGTCGAAGTAGTTGACGAACAGGACGCAGTCGCTGGTCGTCATCGACAGCGTGGTCGTGTCAGCGAAAGAGGTCGAAGTCATCGCAGCGTCGAGGACGCCCGGCGCGTTGTTCACCAGGTTGTACTGCTGCAACGCTCCACCGGAGTTACCAGCACCTAGGTAGGTGACGATGGGGGAGAGGCTGCCATCGTGACGCGGGTAGGTCTCAGCGATGTGTTCCTTCAGCATCATCGTGGTTTCGATGCTCACGAACGGGTTGCAGTGGTTCCCGAAGGTGGTCAGCGTCGAGTGGACCACGGCATCGCCTTGGCTAAGACGCGTGATCAAGCCGAGAGCGTTGTCCGTATCGATCGCGCCAGAGGTGGGCGAGCCGAGGACCGAACCGATCGAGTTGCGATCCTGGTCGTAGCCGACGCCGCAACTCTGACCGAAGGCGTGGTACACCTGGCCATTCCAGTTAGGAGCGAAGTCCATCAGATCCTGGCGTGCCGCTGGATCGTCCAACACGGCTATCCTCGCGATCCCGCGGTTTATCACCGAGGTCTCGACGCGAGCTACGAACGGAACGACCTTCCCATCTAGCGAAGGGTCGTCTGAACGAAGGACGGTGACCGGGGTCCCTTCCGGGTAGGACTGGGGGTCGCTCAACTCTTGCCAGGAGAAGTCATCTTCCGAGTAGGCGAACCACGTGTAGGTGGTTGGAGCCCAACAGGTCTGGGGATCGTGTGGCTCTCCGAGTCCCACCTGTGCCGTGCGACAGCGGAACGGCATCTGATGAGGTCCGCTGATCACGGGTCCAGAGATCGAGTGGTTACGGACGGTCAGGGTTGCGCTGCGGGTTCCAAGCGGGCCGTCGACGGTCGCCGTCACATCTGCTTCCCCTTCTGGTAGGCCGGAAAG
>JBKHYG010000082.1:0-5093 GCA_046565595.1 Actinomycetota bacterium
TCGATCACCTCGTCCTTGACCCGCTCGAAGTAGACGATGAACGAGTCCGCGGCGATACCGAGCGACACGATCAGACCGGCGATGCCAGCGAGCGACAGCGAGAAGCCGGCGACCTGTCCCAAGAGGATTATCAAGCCGAGCGTTATCGCCGCATGTATCGCGATGCCGAGCCAGATGACCAGCCCCAGGAATCGATAGAACAGCAACACATAGAGGAAGACGATCGCGACCCCGATGACGCTGGCCAGCAGCCCGTTACGGAGGGACTCGCGGCCAAGCGTCGGCGAGACCGTGGTCGTCGAACTCGGCTCGAGTTCGACCGGCAGCGCACCGTAACGAAGCACGAGCGCAAGGTCTTTGGCTTCATCTTCACTGAAGTTCCCGGTTATCTGGGCCTGGCTGATACCACGGTTGCATTCGACGCCCTCGCCCATCTGAGGGGCGCTACGAACCACACCGTCGAGGACGATCGCCAACTGGTCGCGCGGCGGCTGACCTCTGTTGCAAGCCAACTCGCCGGTGATCTCCTTGAACGCGGTGGCGCCCTCGCTCGTCAGGTCGAGGGTCACGAACCAGCCGCTGACGCTCTGCACATCGATCGCGGCCTGTGCCGAACTGACCTGTTCGCCATCGACCGCCACAGGCCCGAGATGCAGGATCGGCCAGGACTCCGGCGGGGCGCCCGAGGTCTCGAGGCATGCCACGAGGGGCTCATCGGGTTTGTCGGTCGGATAGGTAGAGGGATCCCCGCAGACGACCTGCTCCTGTCCGGGCCTAGCTTCACCGCCCTGATCCGCGGGAGGCAGGCTCTCCAACACCGGACGGAATCTCAGTTTCGCCGTGGAGCCGATCAACTCGAATGCACGATCCTGCTCCTCGGCTTTCACCCCTGCGATCTGAACGATGATCGAGTCGCCCTGGCGCGCGATATCCGGCTCGGCGACCCCGAAGGCGTCGACGCGTTCGCGGATGATGTCGACCGCCTTGTCCAGCGAGTCCGGACTGAACTCTGCGTCTTGCACGGGGGTGAGCGCGACGGAGATGCCTCCTTGCAGATCGAGACCGAGCTGTGGCGAATACCCGTTGGCGGCTACAACACCCCAGATGGCCGCGACGATGACACCGACGAGGATCAGGCTCCGCCAGTATCGCGTCTTGGGTCTGGCCATCAGTCCGTCACCACCTTGCGGCGGATCGCTCCCTTGCTCATCTCGATGATCGTTCCAGGCGCGATCTCGACCTTCGCGTCCATGCCGTCGATCTCGCGGACGGTCCCGTAGATACCGGCGACCGTCTCAACCCGGTCTCCGACCTCGATCGACGCGATCAACGCCTGCTGGGCGCGCATCCGCTTCTGTTGCGGACGGATCGCGAGGAAGTAGAACAGTACGAACAGGCCCCCTAGGAACAGCAGCGACGAGAGGCCGCTGGAACCGCTGGACTCTTGAGCAAGCACGAACCAGGTCATCATGTCTCCCATACAAAAGGCCCCTGGAGGGCCCGGCGAAACGCGATGATACCCGTTAGAGCAGCCTGTCTTGACTAGGGGCTCGCCTCAGTCCCAGGTGCTCGAAGGCGGCCTCGGTCGCGATCCGGCCCCTCGGGGTGCGCTGGATGAGGCCGGCCTGGAGCAGGAAGGGCTCGCTGACATCTTCGATCGTGTCCGGCTCTTCGCTGAGCGAGGCCGCCAGCGTGGTCAGACCGGTCGGTCCTCCACCGAACTTCTCGACCAAGGTCTTGAGCAACGCAAGATCCAGGGCATCGAGACCGAGTTCGTCGACCTCGAACATGCGCAGCGCTTCACGCGCCACATCCACGGTGACCGAGCCATCCCCCTTGACCTCGGCGAAGTCACGGACCCGACGCAACAGACGGTTCGCGATCCGAGGCGTGCCACGACTGCGGCCAGCGACCTCCGTGGCGGCGTCAGGCTCCAGTTCGACGGCAAGCACCCGCGCGCTCCGGTTGCATACCTCGACCAGATCAGGCGTCCGGTAATACTCGAGCCGAGCGGTGTAACCGAAGCGGTGTCTGAGAGGGCTGGTCAGCAGTCCGGTGCGCGTGGTCGCACCGATGAGGGTGAAGCGGGCAACCTCTAGACGGATGCTGCGGGCCGCCGGACCTTTGCCGATCACGACATCTAGTTGGAAGTCCTCCATGGCCTGATAGAGGATCTCCTCGACTGGCCGGGGCAGTCGGTGGATCTCGTCGATGAACAGCACATCGCCTTCCTCGAGGTTGGTGAGGATCGCGGCGAGGTCTCCCGCGCGCTCGAGGCTAGGTCCGCTGGTAGGTCGCAGCGTGGCCCCCAACTCGTTGGCGACTATGTACGCCAGGCTGGTCTTGCCCAACCCGGGCGGGCCAGAGAACAGCAGGTGATCGGGGGGCACTCCCCTGTTGCGTGCAGCTTCGACGATCAACGACACCTGCGCCCGGACCTGATCTTGACCGATGAACTCTTCGAGTTTCCGAGGCCTGATGCTGGCTTCGAACTCGGCTTCTGCCCGCGAGGGAACCGGGGTCAGCAGCTCGTCGCTCATCTGCGCCCCAGGATAGATAGCCCGGCCTTGATGAGGTCTTGCAGACTCGTGTCGGCATCCATCGGAACCTGCGCGAGAGCCTCCCTAGCTTCTGCGACGGTATACCCGAGAGCGGTCAGCGCCTGCTGTGCCTCCCCGACGATCTTTACCGCTTCTGGCGGAGCACCTCCTGGCACCCCGTCCAGGCCGAATGCCGTCAACCTCTCTTTGAGTTCGATGATCATGCGCTGAGCGGTCTTCTTGCCCACGCCTGGGATCATGGTCAGCGCATCCACATCCTCTTCGCCAACCGCCTTACGGAAGACCTCGGGGGTATGGACACCAAGGATCGTCAGCGCGGCCTTGGGTCCGATGCCGTTGACGCCCAGCAGGATCCCGAACAGGTCCCTCTGATCGACGGTGGGGAAACCGTAGAGGGTCATCGAGTCCTCTCGAACGACCATCTGGGTATGGACGCGGACCCGCCGCCCGCGTTCTGGAAGGGTCGCGATGGCGGACACGGGTAGATGAACCCGGTAACCGATGCCGCCGACCTCGAGTATGGCGCCGTCGGCCAGGATCTCGGCCAGTTGGCCGTCCAATGACGCGATCATCGAGCTTCCGCTTCCTTGATCTTCTCGCTGAACTTCGAAGCATGGGCGTGGGTCAAAGCCAGGGCGAGCGCGTCGGCGGCATCAGCGGAGTCCAGTTCATGCTCGATACGCAGCATCGCCTTGACCATGAACGCGACCTGGTCCTTGTCTGCGTTGCCGACGCCGGTGATCGCGGACTTGACCTCGCTAGGGGTGTACTGGCGAACCGGGATCCCGATCTCGGCGGCCGCAAGCAGTGCCACGCCGCTGGCCTGGCCGACCTTCAGCGCGGTCGAGGTGTTCTTGTTGACGAACAGCCGCTCCACCGCCATGGCTTCAGGCTCGTGTTCCTCCATGACCCTCTCGAGGGTCACGCAGATGCGGAACAGGCTTCGCTCGACCGGCTCCCCGGCCTCGGCGCGGATGGTACCGACCGCCAGCATCTTCGAGATGCCGCCCCGCACCTCCACGACGCCGTACCCGGTCCTCGTCAGACCTGGGTCGATGCCGATGACTCGCACTGGCCCTCCTCGAACAGGTGTACGAGTGAGGATAGCGCGTCCGGGGACGCGTGCAAGCATCCTCGGTGGTCGCTCAGGCCTCGGCGAAGACGCTGTCGGGGATGTCGTAGTTGGCGTACACGGCCTGGACATCGTCATGGTCCTCGAGAGCATCGATGATCTTGAGGATCTTCCGAGCGTCCTCTTCCTCGACCGGGACCAGGTTCGCCGGGCGCTGGGTGATCTCTGCGCTGGACATCTCGATCTTGGCTGCCGCAAGGACAGCTTTGACCCCTTCGAAGGCCGAGGGGTCGGTGACGATCTCGAAGTCCTCCACCGACTCGATGATGTCTTCGGCTCCGGCGTCCAGCGCAAGGGCCATCAGCGTTTCCTCGTCGGTCTGGCCCCGATCCACGATGAGGACTCCTCTGCGCTCGAAGAGCCACTGCACGCTTCCGGGCTCTGCCAACGCTCCCCCATGCTTTCGGAAGATCGCGCGCAGATCCTGGCTGGTCCGATTGCGGTTGTTGGTCAGCCCAGCGATGAGCATCGCCACGCCGCCCGGCGCGTAAGCCTCGTAGTTGAGATTCTCCCAACGCTGCTGATCGAGTTCGCCGCTCGCGCGGGCCAGCGCGCGCTCGATGTTGTCCTTCGGGACGCTCGCGTCCTTGGCGCGCTGGATGGCGTCTGCCAGCGTGGGGTTGTTGTCGGGGTTCGGATCGCCGTCGCGTGCGGCGACCTCGATGCCGCGAAGGAGTTTCGCGAAGATCTTCGCGCGCTTCTTGTCCAGGGCGCCCTTGCGCTCCTGGATGCCCTTCCAGTGACTGTGTCCCGCCATACGGACCCAAGGTTACCCAGACGCGAGGCCGCCGCCCGGCGCCATCTGCAACCAGACGCGAGGCCGCCGCCCGGCTCTCCCTTATCAGGACATCGGGCGGCGGTGGTTCGCTCTAGCTGGGTAGTACCGGATCCAAGCGGAACACATTGCCCGCTAGGTCCATCGCCCAGATCTCTCCAGCGGCGTCTTCACCTAGAGCGGTGAGGCTCACGATCGGCACGCCGGTCTCGATCGGAACCGGGATCAGTTCGCCATCCAGGTCTCCGAGCGTCCATAGACGCGCCGAGCAGAAGTCGCCGAAGACATAGGTGCCTTGCAGGCCAGCGATCTTCTGGCCGCGATAGACGAACCCGCCAGCAACGCTGCAACCGAAAGCATGCGAATACTCGAAGATCGGCGGAGTGTGGTTCTCTGGCTCGATTCCGCCCTGGTACGGGTGATTGCCCTCCATCGCGTTCCAGCCATAGTTCTCGCCTCCGGTCGAAGACGCGGGCTGGAAGTCGATCTCCTCCCAAAGGTTCTGGCCAACATCTCCGATCCACATGTCACCAGTCTCACGGTCGAAGGACCATCCCCAAGGGTTGCGAAGCCCATAGGACCAGATCTCTTCGCGCGCACCCTCGACACCGACGAACGGGTTGTC
>JBKHYG010000083.1:0-6791 GCA_046565595.1 Actinomycetota bacterium
CCGGACAGGTCGTCGAGGCTCTTCGCGGCTTGCTCGGATCCACCGAGGGCGCGGTCCTCGCAACGCGTTGCAACGCCGATCAGGTCAGCGCCGTCGCCCTGGCCCTCCCCGAAGCTCGGATCGAGCCCGACTGTGGCGTCGTCGTGGCCCGCGATGCAGGACGATCGCCTCCTCTTGGCGTGGTCGCCATCGTCACGGCGGGAACCAGCGATCTGCCGGTCGGTCGGGAAGCCACCGTGGTTGCAGCTGCCCTGGGAGCGAAGGTCGACCTATTGGCCGATCGCGGCGTGGCCGGATTGCACAGGACCCTCGCGGCCGCCGATGCGATCACCGACGCCGATGTGGTCATCGCGGTGGCCGGGATGGAAGGAGCCCTTCCTAGCGTGATCGGCGGACTGACCGCGGCGCCAGTGATCGCGGTACCCACCTCGACCGGATACGGCTCCTCGTTCGAGGGGATCACGGCGATGCTGGCGATGATGAGTTCCTGTACGCCGGGGATCGGTGTGGTCGGGATCGACAATGGGTTCGGCGCAGCTGCCCTAGCGATCCGGATCCTGAAGGGCCAGACACGATGACCACCGTCGCGTATCTGGATTGTTTCAGTGGCATAGCTGGCGACATGACGCTCGGCGCGCTGATCGATGCTGGCGTGGCGGCCGAAGACATCGAGACTCCGCTGCGGGCGGTACTGCCGACGCTCACCCTCGAGGTCGAGCAGGTCCGCAAGGCGGGCTTGCGTGCCATGAGCGTCCATGTCAAAGCAGAGCGCACCACCCTGCTTCGCACGGCACCCAATATCCGCCGTCTGCTCGAGCAAGCTCCGGTCTCTGATCGGGCACACGCGCTCGCGTTGGCGATATTCGATCGGCTGATCGAAGCCGAAGCTCGGGTACATGGCACCGAACCAGCCCATCTGGTCCTGCATGAGCTAGGCGAGCCCGACACGATCGCCGATGTGTTGGGTGCCGCGATCGGCTTCGACATCCTGGGGGTGGACCGGGTCATCGCCTCTCCGGTGGCGACCGGGATAGGCATGGCCCGAGGCGAGCACGGCCTGTACCCGATCCCTGGGCCTGCCGTGACCGAACTCCTGAAGGGGGCACCCGTCTACACCCGAGGGGTGCCCTATGAGCTGGTGACCCCGACGGGAGCAGCGATCCTGGCGGCCTCGGTCGCCAACTATGGGGACCTTCCAGCGATGAAGATCACATCGGTGGGTTACGGCGCGGGAGACCGCGAACTGGACCACCCGAACGCGTTACGCATCTTCATCGGAGAGCTCGAGGACGCCGACGAGCCTCATCAGACCGGAGCCGCGCTGCAGCCGGTGCTGGTCCTAGAAACCAGCATCGACGATGTCGACGGAGAGACGATCGGATTCGTCTGCGAAGAGGCCCGCAGGTTGGGTGCCTTCGACGCGTACTCGATGCCGATCACGATGAAGAAGGGCCGGCTGGGAACCCAGCTGGTCATACTCGCCCCACCCGAACTCGAGGCCGCGATCAGAGAGATGATCTTCTCCGAGACCACGACCCTCGGTCTGCGTCGGCGCATAGAACAACGCTGGGCGTTGGACCGCCAGATCACCAGCGTCGAACTGGACGGGCATGAGATCCGAGTGAAGGTCGCTCGCGCCGCCGACGGGCGCATCCTGCACGCCTCGCCTGAACACGACGATGTGGCCAAGGTCGCGCGCGCACTCGGACTTCCGCTGTCGTCGGTGCGTGCGCGCGCACTACGAGCCTTGGACGAGAACTAGCACGGCCGACCCTGGTCCGGATCGGCCGTGAAGAATGTGCGGAGCGCGGCCCCCATCTTGGCCGCGCTCCGCGATCCCTCCCTCAAGGGACTCCCTAGTCTCTATATGCCACTGGTCGGGCAGTCGGCAAGCACCGTCACATCTCGCACCTCGTTGCTGGCGGACGCGTAGTAGGGCGCGTTCAAGCCGTAGGCAGTGACGATCAAGCGGTATCTGATGCCGCGACGGAACTGGTAACTGATGGTCCAACTCTGATCGGCGGCGTTCACGGTCAACCCGTTACCGGGCTGCTTGATGTAGTGGTTGCGATCGGGTGCATGTTGCGAACCGGGAACGGTCCCGCCCGCGTTGATCGCCCACAGCGTGTCGGTATGAGCGACATTGGTCGCAGGGACATAGGCGTTCACATAGACCCGTAGACCACCAGCACCGTCGGGTCCAACGACCGGCTCCTTGACCGTGAAGTCGCAGCGCATCGCTTCGGTGTCAGCGTTCTCCTCAGGGTCGAGGAATGTCGGCCGGATCGGTCCGAAGGTCTGCGCGCAACCGGTGTCGTTCGAGTACGCCGAAGGCCCATCGAAGTTCGCTGCCCTCACCCGGAAGATGTACGCGGTGTGCGGCACGAGACCACTGACCCGATAACTGACGCTGCCGGTTCCGCTGAACTTGTTCACATCCACCTTCTTGGTGAAGGGGATGCCGGTCCCGTTCTGGGGGCAGGCCAGGTGGGTCCACTCGATCGCTTCGACCTCGAACCGGCTCTCGTTGGTGGCGGTGTCGTTCCAATCCAACTGGATCTCGGTGTTCGAGACCACGGTGGCTGTCAGGTTCGTCGGCGCGCCGTTGGCGGCAGCCGGCGGCAGCGTCGTCGCACAGGACACATTGGAGGGATCGCTGACCTGCTGCGCCATGATGGTACGCACCCGATAACAGCGTGTCTGGTTGGCAGACAGCGACTCGGTGTCCACATACAGCGTCACATTCGCACCGACGCTGTTCAGCGGCTTGAACAAGCCGTCGAAGTCCTTGAACTCGATGCGGAATCCGCTCTCGCCGGTGATCGGATCGTTCCAGGTCAGCGTGATCTCGCGGCTACCCGTAGCGGTTGCCAACAGCGAGGTCGGAGCTGCTATCGGTGCCGCTGGTGTCGTCACGGTCCTGATGTTGGAAGGCGCGCTGCGACCCGACGGATTCTCAGCGAAGACCCGGTAGGAGTATGTGGTCAGCCCGACGGTGGTCGTGTCGTCGTAGGTGACGGTGTCGGCCGGAACGCCGGTGTCCAGGTCGACCCAGGCGCTGCTGGAGGTGCATACCCCGTTGCAACGCTGGACGACGAAGTTGGTCTCTGCGTTGCTGGTGTCGTTCCAGTCCAGACGGACCAGATCGTTCCGCAACGCTGTCGCCCTCAATCCGATCGGCGAGGAGGGTGGCGCCCCCATGCACACGGTGTTCGTATAACCCGAGTAGGCCGGAGCGGTGAAGGTGGTGGTCGCACGGTAGCCGCGCACGCGGTAGCAGCGCAGCGTGTTCGGTGGGACGCTGGTCGTGAAGGAGACGCTCCCCTGGCCGATCAACGGAGCACGCGTGTGCTGGCTGGCCAGAGGCGAGGTGTAATCGGCGTTGCCGATGGTCTGTTCGATGAACCAGCCATCCTCGTCGATGTAGTTGAAGCCAGGCGCGACCCCATCGATCCACGAGAGTTCCACGGTCGAGGGAGGTGTGAATGTTGCGGTGAGCCCGCTCGGGTCGCTCGGCGGGGCCACCGGAGCGGTCTCGACCGTCACCTCTGGCGCGCCGTTGGAGAAGGACCGTTCGGTGTCGATCGCGCCCGACAGACGTGGGATCGCTCGCTCGCGGACGGCGACCACCCGGTAGGAGTAGAAGACGCCGTACTCGTCGATGAACTCGCTGAAGCTGGTCTGGTTGGCAGGGATGACGGCGCGCTCCTTCGAGCCGAAGTCGACATTGGTCGCGCCGCGTCCGCGCATGATCCAGAAGACATCCTCATCGGAGTTGTCCGTCCAGGTGATGGTGACGCTGTTGACATTCACGCACGAGAGCGCCCCGCCGCCGTTGCACTTCACATCGGTCGGCTTGCGCGGCCCGAGCATCACCGGATCGGGTTCGCTCGGCTTCCCTTCAAGCAGGACCGGACGCGACTCGGGGTCGGTTCCGCGGATGTCGAGGCCCCCGGCCTTGATGTCTGGGACACCGACGCTCAACAGAGGTACGACCCGCAGGAAGAAGGGTGTGGGTGAGGCCGGCGGACCGAACTTCACCTGTGTGACGCAGTTTCCGTTCGGGCCGCAGATGCTCGAGCCGACCACGACGACCTTGGTATACGGGCCGGCCTCGTCGGTTGCCTTCTCGATCCGGAACGAGCCAGCGAGCAACGATTCACGCTGCCACGAGACGATCACCATCTCCTCGCTGACACCGCTCGCAACGAAGTTGCTCACGGACACGAGGAGATTCTGGACATCATCGATGGGATCGGCCTGACTGACCGATGGTACGGCAGTGAGGCTGGCAACCAGCACGAAGGCCGTTGCGATCTTGCACCTGATGGACGATGGGCGTCCGCTCATGGGCTCTTCACCTTGCGTCGACTTACTGAGGGAGACTCACACCGTGTGGTGCCGGGGCTTGGATGCGAGATTCGCTGCCCGTACGGGTGCTCCCTGCCGACTAGCTGGGTGACGAAGCGGGGGGAATCAGAACCACGCGCACGACCGAACCGGACTTGTCCGACAAGGTATGCACGGCGGCCTCCGCATCGGCCAGATCGAAGCGGTGAGTGATCGATCCGGAGACATCCAGACGACCCGCCGCGACGAGTTCGACGAGCTTCTCGAGATGTTCGCGTCGATACCCCATGATGCCGCGCAAGGTCGAACGCAGACCGGCGAACATGACGCTCGGACCCAGTTCTATGCGTTCTCCGCTGACGCCCACCAGGATGCAGCGCCCATCGAGCGCGAGGCTCGAGACGGCTTGTTTGAGCACGGCGTTCACTCCGACGAAGTCGATCGCGAGATCCACGCCGCGCCATCCGGTCAGTTCCTTGATCTTCTTGGCCGCGTTGCCTTCGGTCGGATCCAGCGCGTGGTCTGCTCCGAGTTTCACCGCGCGTTCGCGTGCCGCGGGCAGCGGGTCGACCGCGATTATGGTGCTTGCGCCTGCGAGTTTCGCGAGGGCGACACCATGTGTCCCGAGGCCTCCGATACCGAACACCGCCACCGATTCGCCCGCCCTGAGGTTCCCTGCATCGAGAACGGCGTTGTACGGCGTGCCGACCGCATCGCAGAGGATGGCCGCCTGCTCCAGAGGAACCCCTTCTGGAACCTTCACGCAGTTGACCGCTGGAACCACGATGTACTCGGCCCATGCGCCGTCCCGGTCGATGCCCAGGCACTTGGCGAGCCAGCACTGCTCGACCTCCTTGCCTTGCTGACACGCTGGACAGTCCCCACAACCGACCCCCGCGAAGATGGCCGCAGCGTCACCTTCGCTCCAGCCTGTGGAACCGACACCGACCTGCACGACGGTTCCGGCGGCCTCGTGGCCGGGTATAACGGGGACGGGACCACGCGTTGGCAGCGATCCATCGAACATGTGCAGATCGCTCGCGCACACGCCGCAGGCTGCTACACGGATCAGCAATTCGCCGGGGCCTGGGTCCGGAACGGGGACCTCTTCGATCAGGATCTTCGAGCCAGGACCATGCCAACGGGCGGCCTGCATCGTCTCTGGGATGCTCATGCTTCGATGGCGACTTGCAGGGTCTGCTCGGGGGTTCCGGCCTCTGGACGCATCGCCACAGGGCCGACCATCGGAACATCTGTACCAGCTGCGCGATACTCGGCGAGCTTCTTGCCGATCCGAGTGGCGTCGCCGAACGCAGCGATCTGATCGAGGAACTCATCAGAGATGTTGGCTGCGGCGCCGTTCGCATCCCCCTGCCCGAGTTTCTCGTCGAAGCGGGCGATGTCGTCCTCGAAGCCGGCGGCGCCGATGACGCGACGATAGAAAGGCAGCGTCCAGTACACGAGCAGATCTCGCCGCAGTGCCACGCGCACAGCTTCCTCATCGTCGGTGGCGGCTGTCGGCACGGCAGCCACGATCTTGCAGGACCCCTCGGGACGCCCGGCCTCCTTCTCGGCGGCACGCACGATCGGAGCCACCGTCTGCTCGATGTAACCAGGCAGGCAGCACCACAGGATCACCCCGTCCGCGGTCGCCCCGGCCCACTTGAGGGTGTTCGGAGACAGGCCGGACACATAGATCGGTAGATCGGGTCGTGCGGAGTATCCCGCGAACGCGAAGTTGGCTGTGTAGAACTCTCCGGAGTGTTCGACCTTGCCTTCGCGGATCAAGCTGCGCACGATGCTGGTGTATTCCTTCAGCTGGGTGAGTGGCTTGGAGAACTCGAAGCCGAACCAACCCTGCATGGTCGCCGCGTGTGAGGTGCCGATCCCGAGGATGAGCCGGCCTCCGCTCAACTCATCGAGCGTCGCCGCCTCCGACGCCATGGCTATCGGGTGCCGCGGGAAGGCTGGCACCACCGCGGTACCCAACCGGATGCGCTCGGTGGCGGCTGCATACGCCGCGAGGATCATCAGGCCGTCGCGCTGGGCGATGTGGCTGGTGAACGCGCTCTCGTAACCGAGCAGCTCTGCGAGCCTCACGCGCTCGGTCGCTTCGGAGAGGCTCTTTCCTGGGGTTACGAATGCTGCTAGCGGCTCCATGCGTCCATCCAGGTGTTTCAGCCCAGACCGAAGGTCTTGGCGATCGTGTTGCGCAGGATCTCGCTGGTGCCTTCGTACAGACGCTGCGCGCGCACCTCGCGCCAATAGCGCTCGATCCCCATCTCGGTCATGAAGCCATTGCCGCCGTAGACCCGGATGGCGCGATCGGTTACACGGGCCACCATCTCGGTCGCGTACACCTTCGCGGCTGCGGCTTCGCGGCGACCGTCACTGCCCGAGTCGCAACGCGATGCCATGTCGTAGACGAACGAACGCGTGGC
>JBKHYG010000084.1:0-19279 GCA_046565595.1 Actinomycetota bacterium
TACAGATCAATCCGCGTCCATGCGTCGCCATGAAGTTGACCGCTTCGGGGGTGACCCTCTCGGCGGCCATGATGAAGTCGCCCTCGTTCTCTCGATCGGCGTCGTCGACGACGATGATCATCTTGCCTGCGCGCAGATCCTCTATGGCTTCTTCGATGGTTGCGAACATCGAGCTCACTTCCTCTTAGGGCTGCGCGTCGTCTTGGTCGTGCGCTTGGCCGACTTGGTGACCCGCGCCGTCGCACGCTTGGTTCCCTTGCTTGCCGCCGTGGTCCGCTTCGTGGTCGATCTCTTCGCTGCGCTCGAAGTCGTGCGGCTGCTCCGCTTAGCTGCAGAGCCACCCTCTGACTTCGCGCGGCTAGGCCTCGCGTACTTAGGTGCATCCGATCGGGATCGGCCGTTGCTGGAGGCGGTGGCGCGAGAGCCACCCGAGCCGGTACTGCGAGACCTGCTGGGCGATCCGGTGCGAGAGCCAGCCGAGCCGGTGCTGCGAGCCCTCGAGGGACGGTCTTTGCTGGTGCGCTTGGGTGGCCGGTCCTCGGATCCTCGAGAGCGCGCCGGGCGGCTACCCGCCGGCTCGTCGTTCCACTTGATCCGGGTCTTGCCTTCCGGGCGCTTACCGGCTCGGCGGTCGGAGCGGTTCTGATCGCGACGGTCAGAGCGCGGACGCTCTTTGCGGTCGAAGTCTCGACGCTCGGCCCTCGGGCCGGCGGTGGCGGCACGAGACATCGGGACTCGCTGTTTGGTGACATCGGCGCGTGACACAGGCTCGCGGCGTTGCACGGCCTCTTCGGCGACGCGAGGGATCCGCGCTAGGTAAGCGCCGATGTGGCGGTCCAGGTACTTGCTGACGATGTCAAGCTCGATGTTGACCACATCCATCGGCTGCGATGCGCCGAGCGTGGTCAGTTCGCGTGTGAAGGGGATCAGCGCGACCTTCAGGCGGTCCTTCTCGGCTTCGACGACGGTGAGGCTCACCCCGTCGATGGTGACCGATCCTTGCGGCACGATGAAGCGGCCGACCTCGAAGGGGATGGTCACCTCGAGGAGTTCCTCGTTTCCGACCTTGCGCCGACTTCGGACCTGCCCGAGACAGTCGATATGGCCCTGGACCCAATGGCCTCCGAACCGGTCGCCGACCGCCATGGCGCGCTCGAGGTTCACTTCGTGGCCGACCTGGAGCAGCCCCAGATTGGTCCGGCTGAGGGTTTCGGGGACCAGATCGACGGTGAAGGTACCTTCGTTGACCTCGACGACGGTCACGCATGCGCCGTTCACGGCTATCGACTCGCCGAGCGTGAGTTCGAACTGGTCGGCTCTGACGCTGAAACGAGCACCACCGGGATGCTTCTGGAGACCAGCGACCGTCCCCTTGGTTTCGATGAGACCGGTGAACATCAGCGCACGAACCTGCCTTCCAGCCGTATGTCGGCTCCGACGCGTCGAACGGTTCCGAACCGAAGATCGGGCGCATCGGTGATCGATGGGATCTTGAGCCCAGCTACGGCCGGAGCGCCGTTTGGTCCTAACAATCTCGGAGCCATATAGACGATCAGCCGGTCGATCAACTGGGCCTCGACGAATGCTCCGACCAGTGTCGGGCCGCTCTCGACGAGTACATCGAGCATACCCCGCTCGCCTAGGAAGGTCGAAGCGGTGACTAGGGACGATACGCCGGCTTCCGAGGGGACCGGCTGGATCTCTACCTCTCCGGGGTATCTCTGTTTCGCCTTGTCAACCAAGTCAGCAGCCACCATGACCAGCGTCTCGGCGGCCCCGTCGAAGACCTTGGCTCCCGGATCGAGGCTGACCGACCGGTCCAGGATCACCCGCATGGGCTGTGGCCCGCGATGACCCTTGATCCGGACCGTCAGCTGGGGATCATCAGCCCGAACGGTACCCGCGCCGACCAGCACCGCGTCTGAAGCCGCCCTCAAGCGGTGCACCTCGCGTCTGGCGGCCGGGCCTGTTATCCATCGGGAGGACCCGTCGGCTGCAGCGATCCGGCCGTCTAGGGACATCGCCAACTTCACGGTGAAGCGGGGCCTGCCTCGGTTGACCAGCAGGTCGAAACCCTCGATCAGGTCCCTCGTCTCAGCAGCCGCGAGACCCTCTTCCACTTCGACCCCAGCCAGGCGCAAGGCTTCGATGCTGGATGATGCTTCGTCAGGATGGGGGTCTCGGGCTCCTACCAGCACCTTTCGCACGCCTGAAGCCAAGACCGCGTCCAGGCAAGGAGGTGTCCGTCCATGTCGCGAGCAGGGGGCGAGGGTGACCACGAGGGTGCCGCCTCGAGCGGCTGCCCCAGCGGCCTCTAGGGCGATGACCTCTGCGTGAGGGGTGCCAGGACCCTCGTGCCAACCCTCCCCGACGACCTGGCCCCCGGCATCCAGCACCAGGGCTCCCACGGGAGGATTCGGGCTCGGACGGCGCGGGCTTCGCCTGGCCAGACGGACGGCCCGTCTCATCAACGCGCCAGGAGAGGCTGCCATGACTAGGCATTATACGCCGATACGGAGGTGACCTCACACCGCCAGCAGGAAGCCACCCCCTGGCTGTAGAAGCCCTAGTCACCGATCACCACCATCCAATCGGAGGCTTACATGAAGACCCGCAACCTGATCTTGCTTGCAGCTCTCGTTGGTTCCCTGGCGCCGGTTTCGGCCCAAGCCGAGCACTGCCAGACCCCGATCTACCTGTTCTCGCGTACCCGCATAGAGAACTCGGACCCTGCTGTCAGCCAAGGCGTGCCCAGCCTGACTTCCTCTGCGATCGGCTGCACCGTCTCTGACGAGGTCCCCGAGCTGAACACCGAGGAGACACACCCAGCGACCGACACCGACCTGATCTACCCCGGCGCGAACTTCTTCGAGGTGCGTCTGCTGGAGAACGGCAACGACCCGGCAGCGGTCGATAGCGCCACGCTGCAGTGGGTCGGCGAGACGATCGAGCTCGAGTTCGAAGCCGGCACCGATGTGACCGGAGCTGCCGCTCCGTGGCTGGACTCGCAGCGGATCCAGATCGACCCGGTCGACACCCTCGGCAGGAACGATGCCGTTGTCACGATCTGCCTGAGCTTCGATCCGGACAACTGCCTGACGAGGACCTACCGCACGGTGATCTAGACATCCGCACGGTCTAGACGGCCCTAAGCGCTGATGGAACCCTCGCTTCGGCGGGGGTTCCGCGCGTCAAGCGAAGGAGTCGAGCAGCGCCCTGAGTTGCTTGGCGGCTGCCTTCGGGTCTGACTTACCGAAGATGGCGCTGGCTGCACCCAGCACATTGGCCCCTGCGTCCAAGACCTGCCGCCCGGTGTCGAGGTTGATCCCCCCATCGACCGCGATGTTGCAATCCAGATCGTTCGCGTCGATGTGTTTGCGAGCGGCCTCGATCTTGGTGAGAACCTCGGGGATGAAGGCTTGGCCTGCCCAGCCTGGGTTCACGGTCATGCAGTTCAGCGTGTCAACCTTGTCGAGATACGGTAAGGCGGCTTCCAGAGGTGTCGGCGGGTTGATGCTGACCCCGACCTTCAAACCGAGTTCCCGGCATCTGTCCACCACGGGGGTCGGATCAGGCATCGCTTCGAGGTGCATCAAGACCGCGCTGCCGCCGGCTTCTGCGAACTGCTCGGCCTGCGCCAGCGGATCGGTGACCATCAGGTGACACTCGAGAGGAAGGTCGGTGATGCGCTTGAGCGATGCGACCACCACCGGACCGATCGTGATCGGTGGCACGAAGTGGCCGTCCATCGCGTCGATGTGAAGCAGGTCCGCCACCTCCTCTACCGCGGCGACCTCTTCGCCTAGGCGCGCGAAATCAGCCGAGAGGATGGAGGGCGACAGTAGATATCGAGGCATGCGTGGCACGATAGCGGCTCACTCGCCCAGGATCGTGCCCGTTCCAGGGCGGTACCCGCGCACGAACTCTTCCCCGGTCATCCTCCGTTTGCCCTCGGGCTGTACCTCGAGGAGTTCGACCGCGCCTTCCCCGGCCGAGACGACGGTTCCGTCGATCGCGCCCGGGGTTCGGGCGTCAGTTGGTGCGTCGGCCAGGCTGGCTCGTCGGACGAGCAGCCGCTTGCCCCGGTAGGTCGTGTAGGCGCCGGGTTTGGGAGACAAGCCTCGGACGCGTCCGACGATGGCTCGGGCCGGCTCAGACCAGTCGATCACCTGGTCGCTGGGCTTGATCTTCGGCGCCGGAGAGGCCTTGGAAGCGTCCTGGGGGTGCCCTGGCTCTCCCGCGGCAACCGCATCGAGGGCATCTATGAGGGTGTCTGCAGCTATGGGCGCGAGCTTGTCCAGCAGGCTGCCCGCATCATCGGCCTCGTTGATCTGCACCGTCGCGGTCCGAAGGATCGGACCAGAGTCCACGCTGGGTTCGAGACGGAAGACCGTGACGCCGGTCTCGGTCTCTCCGGCCATCAGCGCGCGTTGTACCGGCGCCGCACCGCGGTAGGCCGGCAACAGACTGAAGTGGGCGTTGACCGCTGGAGCGATCGCGAGGACATGCTCGGCGAGTATGTGGCCGTAGGCGACGACCGCGAGTGAGTCGGGTCGGAGCGCGCGCAACTGCTCAGCGAAGCTCTCTTGCTTCGGGTCCTCGGGTTGGAGCACCAAGATGCCTGCTCGTTCGGCGGTCGCTTTGACCGGCGATGCCTGTGGCGCGCGTCCGCGACCGCTCGGACGATCGGGTTGGGTCACCACGGCGATGACCTCATGGTGGGAGGCCAACAGCGCTTGCAGAGCGACGGCTGCGACCTCGGGAGTGCCGAAGAAGACGACGCGCATCAACCGGTGCCGAACGGTTCGGTCGGAGGCGGCGACAGCCCGAAGTCTTGCTCACGCAATGCGGCCATGGCCTGCTTGCGGATCTCTCTGGGAAGGTGATCGATGAACAAGATGCCGTTCAGGTGGTCGATCTCATGTTGGAACACCCGCGCTCTGAACCCGCCCGTCTCGATCGTCACTGGATCACCCTTGAGCGTCTGAGCCTCCACCATTATCGCCTCGGGACGCGTCACATCTAGAGCGATGCCCGGGATCGAGAGGCAGCCCTCCTCCATGTCGATCGTCTCTTGGCTCAACCATGTGATCTTCGGATTGCAGAGCCCTCCCCTCTCGCCCTCCTCACCGGTGTCATAGACGAACATCTGGATGCTGCGACCCACCTGTGGCGCCGCGAGCCCCACCCCGGGTGCGTCGTCCATCGTTTCCAGCATGTCGTCGGCTAGACGCTTCAGCGCATCATCGAACCGAGTTACCGGCGCAGCGGTTGCTCGGAGGATCGGGTCACCGAGGATGCGGACCCTCAGGAGCGCCATCTGTGCTCCAGGATGTCGAGCGGATCGACCTCGATCCTTGCCGAGATTCCATCCCTACTCCAGGCAGAGACGACCGGACGCAGCGTCCTCAGCGTCCGTCGATCACCTCTGATCAGGTATGCCAACGCTCCGTCTCCTTGCGAGAGTGGACCCACGACCTCCGTAGGCTCCGGAAGTTCGCCCAGATCCTCTTCGAGTCTCGCGGCAGCCTCGCTGGGGACATCGATGCGAACCAGGGTCCGATAGGGAGGATACCCAAGTGAGTCGCGCAGCTTGGCTTCATGCCGGATCAGGACATCAGGGTCCGTTGCGATGAGGGCCTTGACAGCCGCGTTCTCTCGCAGCCGCGATTCGATGATGACGCGCCTGGGTGTGCAGGCGTGAAGGACGCGCCACCAGGTTGCGAAGACCTCCTCGGCTGTCCGATAGCCAGGATCTGACAGCGCAGCGTCTGCCTCCAAGATGACCAGATCGCTGACCCGATCGATGTGGTGATCTTCGGCGACCACCGGGCTAGCGATGATCAACGACGCCCCATCGGGACGGCGGGCCTCGGCCAGTCTGGCCGGTTCGCTCGAACCGTCGATGACCAGGGCAGGACGCCCGAGGACACGAGACATGCGTTCAGCAACCGATCCAGCCACCTGACCTCTATGAAGAAGAACGAGGATCCGATCCTTGGCGTCCTTCAGGCCGCTGATAGTCGGGCCGTCGGGGATCAGGGTTCCCGGGTCGGTCACGCGGACCTTTGGCAGCGCCCCTGATGCAGTCGCAAGGGTCCAACGCCCCGCCTTGGGATGGGCTCCCACCCGCCGTTCGAGGCTCGGGGGGACGCCGATGGCCACGACCTTCCCCTGGTTCGCTTCGACCCGCAGCGTCGCTGCTCGAACCGTGTCGTAGCGAGGCGCGCGGCCTTCTCGAAGGGCTGGATGCGCTTCGTCATCCACGACGATCAGGTCCACCGTCGGCATGGGGGCTAGGACCGCCCCCCGGCCACCAGATGCGACGCGGGCCGCTCCATGACGGACCCTTAGCCACTGCCGGTAGCGCATGCGCGGTGACAGATCTGAGCCGAGCCAGGCAACCTGGTCACCGCATGCGTCCCTGACGGCCAGAGCGGTTCGACTCTGAGGATCTGCCTGCGGGGTAACCACTATGCAGGTTCCGCCGTCGGCGAGCACCTGCGCCACCGAAGCGGCGATCTGCCTGGCCCTATCGACCCCTGGCTCGGGTGCGTACAGGACCAGATCGGCCTTCGCCAAGGCGTCGGCTAGAGGACCGGTTGCTGGTTCGGCTGGGGTGACCTCGCCTCCTGGCTCGGGGGCTCGGTCCTCTTCAGCCTTGGTGCGATCGATGAAGCAGGCTGCGAGTGCCGACGCGTAAGGAGCCAGCGTCTGCTCAGACAGATCCCGGCAGAAACTCAACATCTCTGGCGGTATGCCAGGACCAAGCACGGCTCGGATCGGCTTGGTCCTCACCTCCGAGGAGTCGCTGTTCGCGACTATCACGCCGTTACGAAGACGGCCATGGAAGGGAACGCGCACCAGTCGACCCGGCCCGAGTGCACCGAGCTCGGAGGGGATCTCGTAGGTGAAACTGCGATCGAGGCTGCGCAGCGAGGCGTCGATGATGACGACCTCAGCGAAACCGCTCACGCCTCAGATCGCTCGCTTGAGATCTTCGACCTTCGAGGGGATCTCCCAGGTGAAGTCAGCATCCGTACGGCCGAAGTGGCCATACGCGGCGGTCTTCCGGTAGATGGGGCGACGCAGATCGAGGTCTCGGATGATGGCGGCGGGACGCAGGTCGAATACCTCGGTCACGGCGTGAGCGATCTTCTCGGGGGCGACCTCTTCGGTCTCGAAGGTGTCTATGAACACCGACAGCGGATGCGCGACCCCGATCGCGTAGGCGAGCTGAACCTCACAACGCTTCGCGAATCCGGCCGCAACGACATTCTTGGCAACCCATCGAGCCGCGTACGCGGCCGAGCGGTCGACCTTGGTCGGATCCTTACCGCTGAAGGCCCCACCGCCGTGCCTGGCGGCCCCTCCGTAGGTGTCGACGATGATCTTGCGGCCCGTGAGCCCCGTGTCACCTTGCGGTCCGCCGATCTCGAAACGCCCCGTCGGATTGACGAGGAGCCTGTAATCGCCGAAGTCAAGTTTGCTCTCGCGAAGGATCGGATCGACGACATGCTCCTTGATGTCCGGCGCTAGCAGCGTGTCGATGTCGATCTCGCTGGTGTGCTGCGTGCTTACCAAAACGGTCTTGACGGCGACAGGCCTGCCGTCCTCATATTCGAGGGTCACCTGGGTCTTGCCGTCGGGCCGCAGGTAAGGGACGACGCCGGCCTTGCGGACCTCGGCGAGTCGATGCGCCATCCGATGCGCAAGATAGATCGGCATAGGCATGAGGACCTCGGTCTCATCGCATGCGTAGCCGAACATCATCCCCTGGTCCCCAGCGCCCAACGCATCCAGATCGGTGCCTTGCCCCTTGCGTTCCTCGAGGGCATGGTTGACCCCCATGGCGATGTCGGGAGATTGCTCCTGGATGGTGACGCTGATGCCGCAGGTCTGGCCATCGAAGCCGGCGCGTGCATCGGTGTAGCCGATATCGGTGATGGTCCTCCGGACTATCGAAGGGATATCCACATAGGTGCTGGTCGAGATCTCGCCGCCCACGACGACCAAGCCCGTCGTTACGAAGGTCTCACACGCGACGCGTCCCGCGGGATCGTCGGTCAAGATCGCGTCCAGGATCGCGTCCGAAACCTGATCAGCCATCTTGTCTGGATGGCCTTCGGTCACCGACTCGCTGGTGAATAGGTACCTGCTCAAACCTCTCCCTTCCCTTCTTGGTTCGAGGCTGCGCGATCGGCCAACATCTGGCCGACCCGATCACAGATCGCTGCAGCGAGTTCGGTCTTGGTGCGCCGCTCGAGGTGCTGCTCTCCCCCGTCGGCGTCGATCAGCCACGCTTCGTTGTGATCGACATCGAAACCGATATCTCTGCGCGAGACATCGTTCATGATGATCAGATCGAGCCGCTTGGCATCGAGCTTCTTGCGCGCGTGGCCCAGATGGTCATTGGTCTCGGCCGCGAACCCGACCAGCAACTGTGCCGTCTTGCGCTCCCCGAGTTCGGCCAGGATGTCTATGGTCGGCTCGAGTTCAACCGCAGGCGCCGCGCCGTGCTTCTTGATCTTGCGGGCAGCAGGCGAAGCCGGCCGGAAGTCGGCGACAGCGGCCGCCTTGATGACCACATCGACCGCCTCGAAGCGTTCGAGGACCGCTTCGGCCATCTGCTGCGCGGTGGTGACCGGGACCAACTCGACACCCGCCGGAGCTTGCAGGTGCGTCGGTCCGCTGACCAGCGTTACCGCAGCTCCTCGGCGTGCAGCGTCTGCCGCCAGCGAGTAGCCCATCTTTCCGCTCGAACGGTTACCTACGAAGCGCACCGGATCGATCGGCTCCTGGGTGCCTCCGGCGGTGACCAAGATTCGGTAACCGGCGAGCTCTTTGTCCTGGGCGAGGGTGGCCGCTAGCGCGTTGCGCAGATCTATCGGTTCGAGCATGCGCCCGATGCCGGTCTCTCCGCCGGCAAGATCGCCGACCTCTGGTTCGAGGATCTCGATCCCTCGCTCGCGCAGGGTCCGGATGTTGGCTCGGGTGGCGGGATGCTCGTACATCTCGGTATGCATGGCTGCAGCCGCGACGATCGGGCATCTGGCCATCAGCAGGATGTTGGTCAGCAGGTCATCGGCGAGGCCGTGTGCCATCCGAGCGAGGGTGTGCGCGGTGGCCGGAGCGACGATGACCGCATCGGCTTGGCGAGCGAGCCGAACATGCGGCACCTGGTCGGCGTCCTCGAACAGATCCGTGGCGACGGGGCGATGGCTGACGGCCGCGAAGGTCGCCTCGCCGACGAACCGGGTAGCGGCCTCGGTCATCACGACCTGCACCTCGGCTCCGGCCTTGAACAGGAGGCGAACCAACTCGATGCTCTTGTAGGCGGCGATACCGCCGGTCACGCCGACGAGGATCCGCCGGCCGCGCAGGACCTCGGCCGGGTCCAGCGCTACTCCTCGTCGTCGTCGCGCCAGTACTGCAACTTGGCGCCGGACATCTCGTCCATGGCCAGAGACAAGGACTTGCGCGTCGGGTCGGGGTTGTCCACCAAGGGCGGCACGAATTCGCCGATACCCTCACCCAGTTGCTGGTAGTAGGCGTTGATCTGTCGCGCCCGACGAGCGGTCATGACGACCAGCGTGTACTTCGAGTCGACCTGGCTCAGCAGATCATCCAGGGGTGGCTCGATGAGGCTCACGGGAACTCCTTGACGGGGGGTGGCGCCGACGGTCCGTCGACGAGGCCATCGATTATACGGCCTAACTGGGCGATGGTCGCCTCGAGATCTTCGTTGATGAGACGGTGGTCGAACCAGGAGGCTTCGGGCAACTCCGCCAGCGCGTTGCGTAACCGCAGGTCACGCGTCTCAGCATCCTCGGTTGCCCTTCCCTCGAGTCGCCTGGAGAGCGCTTGGTGATCGGGAGGAAGCACGAACACCAGGGTCGACTCTGGAGCCACCTGGCGGATCGACCTCGCTCCTTGGACATCGATCTCGAGCACCACCACCTTGCCGGCCCCGGTCAGGGCCTCGACATCGGATCGCAGGGTGCCGTAGCGGTGGCCATGGACCGTCGCATGCTCCAAGAAGGCCTGCTCGGCCAAGAGCCGATCGAACTCCTCTTCGCTCAGGAACCGATAGTGATCGCCGTCGAGCTCACCTGGACGCTGGTCGCGGGTGGTCGCCGAAACGCTGACTGCAACGCGAGGATCGCGATCTGCGAGCATCCTGACTATGGTGCTCTTGCCGACACCGCTCGGGCCCGAAACGACTACGAGCCCGGGCACGCCTACTCGGAGAATTCAGCCAAGAGCGACTGGCGCTGGTTCTTGCCCAGGCCCTTGATCTTGCGAGACGACGCGATGTCGAGCTTCTCCATGATCGACCGAGCGCGAACCTTCCCGACTCCGGGAAGGGCCTCCAAGACGGCGGAAACCCTGGTGTTCTGCAGGACCTTGTCCTCTGATTCAAGGACCTGCGGAAGGGTGAGCGTCCCGTTCTTCAGACGCTGCTTTGCTTCGGCGCGTGCGCGCCGGGCCTCGATGGCCTTCTGACGGGCTGCAGCACGCTGCTCTTCGGTGAGGTTCGGAAGCGGCATGATCTCCCCTGACTAGCCGGGAGCTTCCCGGCTCTGCGGTTTGACCATACCACCACCCCTCTGACCGGCGGCTATGCGGGGAATCCCCTGGTCACAGCGGGCGCGCGCGGTCTCAGACGAGACCCCTGCTGCCAGGGGCGGTCATGGGTTCGTCGCGGGCACACATCGGGCACTCGGCCGGATCCCAGTCAGCGGCGTCCACCTTGCAAAGCGAGGTCAGGCTGAAGGGCAGGTCTCGGCTGCCGCGATCCACCAGAGCGGCGACGCCAACGAGGGTCGCGCCGCTCGCCTTGACCGTCTCGACGACCTCTGCAGCAGAACCTCCGGTGGTCACGATGTCCTCGACCACCAGCACCCTCTCGTTGCCTTTCAGGGCTTGTCCGCGCCGGAAGGTCATCTGGTCTTCGACGCGCTCGGTGAACAGGAATCGCGAGTGCGCGTCGAAGGCCACGAGCGTCCCTAGGCCGATGGCGCCGACGGCCGGACTGACGACCGTCTCGAAGTTGTAGCCGCCGGGATCTTTGAACCGCTCGGCGATCTGATGGGCGAGGCTGGCGGCGACCCGCGGGTACTCCATGATCTTCTGCTTCTGCACATAGCGATCGCTATGGCGTCCGCTGCTCAGACGGAAGTGCCCCTCCATGAGCGCGCCGTGCTTGGCGAGCAGGTCTTGAACCTCCAACTGGTTCATCTGGCCTCCAGGTCTCGGGCGATCGCTTCTGCGGCGCCTCGCGGATCGGCTACCGAGGTGATCGGCCGGCCGATCACGAGCCGATCGGCTCCGGCAGCCATCGCCTCTACCGGGGTCATGGTGCGCGCTTGGTCATCGGTGTCGACACCTTCGGGGCGAACGCCAGGAGTGACGATCAGGAAGGGGACGGGGCAGACGGCGCGCACAGCAGCGATATCGGTGGGCGCACAGATGACGCCGTCGCAGCCTGATTCTCGCGCGAGCACCGCCAGCGCCGGTACGGCTGAGGATGCGTTTGGCAACCCGACCTCTGAGAGTTGATCGTCGTCCAGACTCGTCAGGATGGTGACGCCGAGGGTCTTGATGGTTCCCTTGCGTTGGTTCGCAGCCTCGAGCATGGATCTTCCACCGGTCGCGTGGACGGTCAGATAGTCGGGCGATAGTGATGCGACCGAGGCGACCGCGGCGGCCACGGTATTGGGGATGTCGTGCAGTTTGAGGTCCAGGAAGAACTCGCCGGTTCGGTCCGCGACGACCTTCTCGACGCCTGCCGGCCCGTTGGCCAGGAAGAACTCGAGCCCAAGTTTGATGCCGCCAACCGTGCCATCGAGCAGCGTGCGAAGCGTCACGGCTTCGTCGATCGTTGGCACATCCAGCGCTGCCAGTATCGGGTTGGTCATGCGTCCTTCACGGCTCCCGTCAGGTCGGCGATACGCGATAGTCCTCGGGCTCTGCATAGTTCGGCCAGTTCTTGACCCACCCGTGCGGTGGCATGCGGATCCACGAAGTTGACCGTCCCGACGGCCACTGCGCTTGCTCCGGCAAGGAGGAACTCTGCGGCGTCCGAACCGGTCGCGATCCCACCCATGCCGATGATCGGCACTCCCGGATGGGCCTTGGCGACCTGATACACGCATCGGACAGCGATCGGACGGATCGCTGGACCACTCAATCCGCCGGTACCGGTCGACAGTTTGGGGCGGGCGGTCCATGGATCTATCGCCATCCCGAGGGTGGTGTTGATCAGGCTCAAGCCGGTCGCGCCGCCCTCGAGCGCTGCACCTGCGATCGCTGCCAGATCCGTGACATCCGGGGAGAGTTTCGCGAACACCGGGACCTGCAGGACGCCGGTGACCGCAGCCAAGACCTCTCGCGTGCGGTCAGGGTCGAGCGCGAACATGAAGCCGCGATCCTCGAGGTTCGGACAGCTGAGGTTCAGTTCGACCGCGACGGCTCCAGATCCCACGAGAGCTTCCGCGCACGCGACATAGTCCTCAAGGCTATGGCCTCCGACGCTCGCGATAGCCGGGTAGCCGCGCTCAGCGAGCCATGCCAGATCGTTCTGGACGAACGCGTGAACACCTGGGTTCTGCAGGCCGATCGCGTTCAACATGCCCGCTGGTGTCTCGGCTCCGCGAGGGGTGGTGATACCGAGCCTCGGTTTGATGGTGACCGTCTTGCAGACCACCGCTCCGAGCGCGGCAAGATCCACGAAACGGTGCATCTCTTTGCCGGAACCGAAGCAACCGCTGGCGGTCAGGATCGGCGATGCGAGCCTGAGCGGTCCGACCGTCACAGAGGTGTCGAGACCTTCGATACTGGGAGGCCCCGGCCTCTTGGGCATGCCGTCGGGGGTCGGAGAACCAGGCTTCAGGCCCATGCGATCGCCTCGGCTTGGAAGACCGGTCCCTCCGTGCAGACGCGCTGGTGCCTCAGGCCGTCGACGGTCTCGATCGGGAACACGCAGGTCCAGCAGACACCGATGCCGCATGCCATGAACTCTTCGACGGCGAGCTGTCCGACCAGCCCGCGCTCGCATGCCCGCTCGCCGACCGCCTTAAGCATCGGGTTCGGCCCGCACGCGTACAGCGTCGTGATATCGAGCTCGTCGATCATGCGGTCAAGCGGATCCACCACGAGACCCTTCTCGCCTGCGCTCCCATCATCGGTCACGACCGTGACGGTCCTGCACGCGCTGTGAAGGAGCGGATCTTCGAAGACGCGATCGGCTGAGCGGGCGCCGACGATCGCATGTACCTCACGGCCGCGTTGCGCGAGCTGGTCGGCGAGGAAGACCAGGGCGGCGGTCCCATACCCGCCACCGACCAGCAGATCGGCGCCGCCTGGGTCTCCGATCTCGAAACCGTGCCCGAGCGGACCTACCGTGTTCACAACATCGTCTGCCCGTCGTTCGGCGAGCCATCTCGTACCCTGGCCGATCGCGTCGAACACGACCGTGAACTCTCCTGTGGTTGCGTCCACGCTCGAGACGCTGAAGGGTCGCCGCAGGAAGCCTGCTCCGTCCTTCAGCCCGAGTGTCACGAACTGGCCAGGCCTGGTTCCCTTCGCGAGTTCCGGAGCTCGCAACGACAAGATCCTGTAGGCGCCCCGCTGTTGGCTGGCGGTCACCGGAGCATCCACGACGATCGGGATCATGACGAGTGGTACTCCTGGATGCTCTTGACCGTCAGCTGTTCGCGCCTCAACTCATCGAGTCCCTGGATCGCGGCATCGAGTGCACTCATGGTCGTGATGCTCGGTACGCCGTATCTGACGGCGGTCGTCCTTATGTAGTCGCCGTCTCGGCGCGGCCCTGAACCGCTTGGGGTGTTGATGATCAGGTCCACCTTGTGTTCGGCGAGCAGATCCCCGATGTGAGGACCGCCCTCTCCGATCTTGGCGACATGCTCGGCGTCGATCCCGTTGCGGCGCAACAGGTCGGCGGTACCGGCAGTCGCGAGGATCCGATAGCCGAGTTCGGCCAGGTGCCGTACCGCCGGAACGATCCTGCGCTTGTCGGCATCCCGGACGCTCACGAAGACCGAACCGCTGGTAGGGATCTTCGCATCGGCTGCTTCCTCGGCCTTGGCGAAGGCGGCGCCGAAACGCGTGTCGATCCCCATGACCTCGCCGGTGGATTTCATCTCCGGCCCGAGCAGCGTGTCGACGCCTGGGAAGCGGCCGAACGGCAGGACCGCTTCCTTGACGGCCGTGTAGGTCTCGCGCATCCCGTGCTTGGTTTCGGGCAGGATCTTCTCCGCGCGCAATTCGCTGATCGTTGCGCCAGCCATCACGCGCGCGGCTGCCTTGGCCAGAGGCACCCCGGTGGCCTTGCCGACGAATGGAACCGTCCGGCTCGCACGCGGGTTGGCTTCCAGGACATAGAACTGGTCGCCTCGGACGGCGTACTGCACATTCATCAGGCCCTTGACGCTCAGCTTCAGCGCCATACGTTCAGTGGCCCCCATCAGGGTCTCGATCTGTGCGCGGCTAAGCGTGTGGGGCGGCAGTACACAGGCAGAGTCACCGGAATGGATGCCGGCCTCTTCGATGTGTTCCATGACACCACCGATGAAGACCTCGGCCCCGTCGCAGAGCGCATCGACATCCACCTCGATCGCGTCCTCCAAGAACCTGTCGATCAGGACCGGATGCTCGGGGTTCACCTCGGCTGCGGTCTCGATGTAGCGAGCAAGCATCGCATCGTCGTAGACGATCTCCATCGCTCGACCGCCCAAGACATAGCTGGGACGCACGAGCACCGGATAGCCGATGCGCTGGGTGATCTCGCGAGCCTGGGGGAAACTGGTCGCCATACCGTAGGGCGCCGCGTCCAGACCCAGTTCCTCGAGCAGGGCACCGAATCGGCCGCGATCCTCTGCCATGTCGATCGCCTCTGGCGTCGTCCCGAGGATCGGTACGCCCGCATCCTCGAGACGCTTGGCGAGTTTCAGCGGGGTCTGGCCACCGAGCTGGACGATGACGCCGACCGGTTGCTCGACCTCGATTATCGAGAGCACATCCTCGAAGGTGAGTGGCTCGACATAGAGCCTGTCGCTGGTGTCGTAGTCGGTCGAGACCGTCTCTGGGTTGCAGTTGACCATGACAACATCGAAGCCGGCGTCCCGAAGCGCGAAGCAAGCATGCACGCAGCAGTAGTCGAATTCGATGCCTTGCCCGATCCGGTTCGGTCCGGCGGCCAGGATGACCACCGTCGGCTTCTCTCCTGGCTCGACCTCTGACTCGTCTTCGTAGGTCGAATAGAAGTAGGGGGTCTTGGCTTCGAACTCTGCAGCGCAGGTATCGACGGCCTTGTAGACCGGGAGCACGCCGTGCTGGTGGCGCAACACCCTGATGTCGTTTTCGGTCTGGCCGGCGTAGCGAGCGAGTTGGGCATCACTGAAGCCCGCACGCTTCGCTTCGCGAAGCAGACCTGCGTCCAAGGCCGGACCAGCGGCCTCGAGACGCTCGCGGATCTCGCTGATCTGGAGCATCTGATCAAGGAACCACGGATCGATGCCGCTGGCCTCATGGACCTGCTGGATCGTTGCGCCGCGGCGCAGCGCGGCTTCTACCTCGAAGATGCGTTCGGTCGTCGGGCGCTTGATGCGTTCGAGCAGTTCGGGCACCGAGCCGCGCGGATCTTTGCCGTCGCCGTTCAGGCCCATGCGGCCTGTCTCGAGTGACCGTATCGCCTTCTGCAAGCTCTCCTTCATCGTGCGGCCGATCCCCATGGCTTCGCCGACGCTCTTCATGGCACTCGTCAGGGTAGTGTCGGAACCAGCGAACTTCTCGAAGGTGAACCTTGGGATCTTGGTGACCACATAGTCGATGGTCGGCTCGAAACTGGCCAGTGTCTTCTTGGTGATGTCGTTGGGGATCTCATCGAGGGTGTAACCGACCGCCAAGAGGGCCGCGATCTTGGCTATAGGGAACCCGGTTGCCTTGGATGCCAGGGCCGAGGACCTGGAGACGCGAGGGTTCATCTCGATGATGACCTGCCTGCCGGTCGCAGGATCGACGGCGAACTGTATGTTGCTGCCGCCGGTGTCCACGCCGATCGCCCGGATGCAGCGGATCGCCGAGTCCCGCATCTGCTGGTACTCGGCATCACTCAAGGTCTGTTGGGGCGCGACCGTGATCGAGTCGCCGGTGTGGACACCCATCGCGTCGATGTTCTCGATCGAGCAGATGATGACCACATTGTCGGCGAGGTCCCGCATGACCTCGAGCTCGTACTCCTTCCAACCGAGCACGCTCTCCTCGATCAGCACCTCGCCGATGCGGCTGCGTGCGATCCCATCTGATGCGATCCGGTCCAACTCCGCCTCGTCGTTGCACATCCCAGAGCCGGCACCACCCAGCAGGAAGGAGGCGCGACAGATGACCGGATAGCCGATCTGGGCCGCAAGGCGGCGGGCTTCTTCGAGCGAATAGGCGAACCCGGAGCGGGGCAGATCGATGCCGACCTCGGCCATCGCCTCTTTGAAGAGTTTGCGGTCCTCGCCTTTGTGGATGGCTTCCAGACGCGCGCCGATCAGTTCGACGCCGTACTTCTCGAGCACCCCAGATTCAGCGAGTTCCACGCTGACATTCAGAGCGGTCTGGCCACCCAAGGTCGGCAGCAGGGCGTCGGGGCGTTCCTTCTCGATGACCTTCGCGACGGTCTCTGCGGTGATCGGTTCGATGTAGGTGGCGTCGGCGAACTCGGGGTCGGTCATGATGGTCGCCGGGTTCGAGTTCACCAAGATCACCTTGAAGCCTTCGCGCTTCAAGACGCGACAGGCCTGGGTGCCTGAGTAGTCGAACTCGCAACCTTGGCCGATGACGATCGGCCCGCTGCCGACGATCAGGATGCTCGAGATGTCCGTTCGTCTTGGCACCTAGCGCCACCCCTCGTACAGACCACGATCCATCGCGTCGGCGAACAGCTGCTTGTTGGTCTGGACATCTATGAGCCCGAGTTTCAGCGCGAGTTTGCTCGCGCCCTCGAGGCTCGCGACCAACGCGCCGATCTTCACCTTGGTCCCCTCTGGGTCGCGGCCGCCTTCGTCCAACAGCTTCGCCTTCAGCACCAGCGCTTCCACGAACTGGGACTCGAGCATCTCGCGTGCGCGTTGCTTCAACGCGTCCGGGGCTTCGGGCGGCGGAACCGGCTCGTCTTCACGACCCTCTGATGAACCCAGTGGACGGAGTCCGCCGAGTTTCATGCGTTCCTGGTCGCTCATCCTCTTCCTCCCATCAGATCGGTGAACTCGGTGAAGAGATAGGCGGCATCGTGAGGCCCGGGGGCTGCCTCGGGGTGGTACTGGACGCTGAATGCGCGCGCCTCGGGGACCGCGATGCCCTCGCAGCAGTCGTCGTTGGTGTTGATGTGGGTCAGTTCTACCGTCCCCCACTCGCTGCTGGCGTTACCCGCCTCGTCCTTCGGGAGCGAATCGAAGTCGACCGCGAAGCCATGGTTGTGGCTCGTGATCTCGATCCGTCCGTCGCGGAGGCGCTTGACCGGCTGATTGATGCCGCGATGCCCGAAGGGCAGTTTGAACGAGGACGCTCCCAGCGCCAAGCCGAGGATCTGGTGGCCCAGGCAGATCCCGAAGACTGGCACCTGGCCTAGCAGTTCTCTGGCGTTCTGGATGCCCTGCTTGACCGCGGCCGGATCGCCGGGACCGTTGGACAGGAAGACGCCATCGGGCGCGGTGGCGAGGAGTTCGCTCGCCGGGGTCGATGCCGGGTAGACGGTGACCTCGCAGCCCGCATCGGCAAGCATGCGCAGGATGTTGGTCTTGATACCGAAGTCGTAGGCGGCGACCTTGAAGATCTGCTCCCCCGAGGCTGACCGTCCGATCACATCCTTGGCTGCGTACGGTTCCGTCGTGGTAACGGGGTCAACCAGGTTGGCGCCGCTCATCGAGGGACTGTCCCCAGCCTTGCGTGTCAGCGATGCCGGATCGAGATCGATCGTCGAGATGATCGAGCGCATGGCCCCTCGCGTGCGCAGGTGCCGGGTCAGGCGCCGCGTATCCACGCCCTCGATCCCGACTATGCCGGATCCCCTGAGGTACTCATCGAGCCCTTGCGTGGCTCGATGATTGGAGTGGAATCTCACCGCTTCGCGCACGACGAACCCGGCCACCCGGACGCGGCTTGATTCGGTGTCCGCTGGGTTGACTCCGTAGTTGCCGACATGCGGGTAGGTCATGGTCACGATCTGAGCGTGGTAACTCGGGTCGGTCAGGACCTCTTGGTATCCGGAGAGGCCGGTGTTGAAGACGGCTTCCCCGGTGGTCTCGCCTTCGGCGCCGAACGAGGTGCCGTGGAAGGTCGTGCCGTCCTCTAGGACCAGAAGCGCGGGCTTGCTCAGATGTCCTCACCATCCTTCAGAGTGAAGCGTCCTTGGTAGATCGTGTGGCGAACCTTGCCTCGAAGCTCCCATCCCGCGAAGGGCGTGTTGCTGCTCTTGCTGGCCAACCGCTGAGGTTCGACGGTCCAGGTCTGCTCGGGGTCGAATACCGCGAGGTTCGCGACGGCTCCTTCGCTGAGCGTGCCGTGTTCGCCCAGGCCGCGGATCGCGGCGGGTGTGATGCTCATCACCTCGGCGAATCGCCGCCAATCCATCTTGCCTTCAGCGACCAAGGTCTGGTGGATGAGCGATGCGGCGGTCTCGAGATTCAGCATCCCACATGGAGCGCGGTCGAACTCATGCTCCTTGTCCTCGATGGGATGCGGCGCATGATCGGTAGCGACACAGTCGATCCGTCCGTCGCACAGGGCGTCTCGCAGCGCGAGGATGTCGGACTCTGGGCGCAGTGGCGGTGCAACCTTGAAGAGCGGGTCGTAGGACTCAGCGATCTTGGCGTCGGTCAGCACGAGATGATGCGGGCAGACCTCTGCGGTGACGGGCAAGCCTTCGGCCTTGGCTGCCGAGATCAACTCGACCGAACGCGCCGTCGAGACATGCGGCACATGCAGCCTGCAGCCGGTGAGTCGGGCGAGGGCGATGTCGCGGGCGATGACCACCTCTTCGGCCTCTGGCGGGACGCCTCGGATGCCGAGACGCGACGAGATCTCACCTTCGTGCATGTGGCCTCCGCCGTGCAGAGCCGCGTCTTCGGCGTGGTTGGCGATGACCGCATCGAAGGTGCGGGCATACTCCATCGCCCGACGCATGAGACCAGCATCGTTGACGCACCTACCATCATCGGAGAAGAAGTTGACCTGAGCTCCGCTGCGAGCCATCTCTCCGATCTCGGCGAGG
>JBKHYG010000085.1:0-9197 GCA_046565595.1 Actinomycetota bacterium
CGACCGCCGCAACCGCGGCGTCGAACTCGGCCCGCGGGGACTCGATCCATCCTGGCCGCCACCAGAGCAGGTCGAGGTGCACGACCGGCAGCCCGGTCGCCACCCCGAGACGCCGAGCGAAGGTCGATTTGCCCGCCCCCGTTCCACCCAGGACGAGGACGCGGTTCACAGGCGAGCAGCTGGGTAGGCGAGCGGCTGAGCGGGCGAGCAGCTGAGCGGGCGAGCCCATCTAGGCCATCTTCGCGATGACCGCATCGGCGACATCGCTGGTTCCCACGGCGGTCGGGTCGTCGCGGGTTGGCTTAAGGTCGTAGGTGACATCCTTGCCTTCGGCGATCACCGACGCCAATGCGGATTCGAGCCTGTCCGCCGCGTCGGTCTCCTTCAGGTACCGCAGCATCATCACGCCCGAGAACATCATCGCCATCGGGTTGACCTTGTTCATGCCCTTGTACTTGGGCGCGCTCCCATGCGTCGCTTCGAACACGGCGATCTCGTCGCCGATGTTGGCTCCGGGCGCGACACCGAGCCCGCCGATCAGCCCCGCGCACAGGTCGCTGACGATGTCTCCATAGAGGTTCGGCAGGACCAGCACATCGTATTCCTCGGGCCGCTTCACCAACTGCATGCAAGCGTTGTCGACGATGCGATCCTCGAACTCGATGTCGGGGAACTCTTTGGCGACCTCTTCAGCGGTGCGCAGGAACAATCCGTCAGAGAACTTCATGATGTTGCTCTTGTGTACCGCCGTTACCTTCTTGCGGCCATTGGCGATCGCGTACTCGAACGCCGCGCGCACGATCCGCTTGGTCCCAAAGACGCTGATCGGCTTGATCGAGATCCCCGTGTCGCTGCGGACCTCCTTGGGCTGCAGATCGTTCAGGAACTCGACGACCTTCTTCTGTTCCTCGCTGCCCATCTCGAACTCGATGCCCGCGTAGAGGTCCTCGTGGTTCTCGCGGAACACGACCAGGTCGACGCCCTCGAAGGCGCCGGGGATGCCCGGGTAGGTCTTGCACGGCCGCACACACGCGAACAGGTCTAGTTCCTTTCGGAGTGCCACATTGACGCTCCGGAACCCACCCCCGACAGGCGTGGTCAATGGCCCTTTGATCGCGAGTTTGGTCTGGCGGATCGAGTCCAAGACCTGGTCTGGAAGTGGGGTTCCGAACTCCTCGACCACATCTGCGCCAGCGTTCTGGACATCCCAATCGAACTCGACGCCGGTCGCTTCGAGCACGCGACGGGTCGCCTCGCTGAGCTCGGGTCCGACCCCGTCGCCGGGGATGAAGGTGCAGTCATAGGCCATGTGTATTCCGCTCCTGATCGAGGGCGTGAGCCTCCTATCCAACCAGAACCAGGCACGCCGCTCCAAAGGCCTCCCCGACACCGGCTGGCCTCGCTGACTAGGATGCTCAGACGAGAGCGGAGACCACGAGTCGACGCTTGGACCTCGCACCGAAAGGGCTGCCGATGAGCACGAAGGGACTCGAAGATGTCGTCGCCGCGCAGACATCGATCAGCGACATCGACGGCAAGCTGGGTCGACTCTTCTATGTCGGGTACGACATCCATGACCTTGCCCCTAACGCGACCTTCGAAGAGGTCGTCTTCCTCCTTCACAACCTCCGGCTACCAACCCAGTCCGAACTCGATTCGCTGACCAAGACGCTGGCAGAGGATCGCGAGATCTCCGAATGGATCCGCAACCTGCTGCCCACGCTCGCAGAGAAGAGCGTGCCGATGTCGATGCTTCGCACCACCGTGTCGGCGATGAGCGCGCATGATCCCGACGGATCCAGCATGGACGACGAAGCGAACCTGCGTAAGTCGATCCGCTTGATCGCTCGTATCCCGACGGTCATCGCCAACTATCACCGCTTGCGTAACGGCAACGAGGTCATCCCGCCGAACCTCGATCTGTCGCTCGCCGCCGACTTCCTGTACAGGTTGACGGGCGAAGAACCCAAACCCGATCATGCGCGGATCTTCGACATGTGTCTGGTGCTTCACGCTGATCACACGATGAACGCCTCGACATTCACCGCGCGTGTCATCGCTTCGACGCTGGCGGACATGCACTCTGCGATCACCGGCGCGATCGCATCTCTGAAGGGCCCCTTGCACGGAGGCGCCAACGAGCAGGTCATGGGGATGCTCGAAGACATCGAGGGCGACGCCAAGCGTGCCCCGGAATACATCAAGCGTCGCCTCGCCGTGCGCGAGAAGATCATGGGCTTCGGTCACCGGGTCTACAAGACCGAGGATCCGCGAGCCACCTGGCTGCGCAAGATGAGCAAACAACTGGCCGAGGAGACCGGAGAGGGCCGCTGGTTCGAGGCCAGCAGGGCCATAGAGCAGACGGTGATGGAAGAGAAGGGCCTCTACCCGAATGTGGATTTCTACGCGGCGAGCGTCTACCGCTACCTAGGGATCCCCACCGACCTCTTCACGCCCATCTTCGCCGCTAGCCGAGCCTCCGGGTGGACCGCGCATGTCCGCGAGCAGCAGCGGGACAATCGCATCATCCGGCCCGAGTCCGAGTACACCGGTCCGCGGAACCGCACCTGGCAACCTATCGATCAGCGCACCGCGTGAGGGCAGCAGCATGAAAGTCAGCGACATCATGACCAAGGCGGCCGTCACCGACGCCGCAGACGACAGCCTGGCCGAGGGCGCGGCGCGCATGTGGCATGCGCAGACCGGCTCGCTGCTGGTGACCGAAGGTGATTCGCTGCTGGGGATCGTGACCGAACGAGACCTGCTGCGTGCCATCGCGCAAGGCATCGATCCGACCACGACGCCTCTGAAGGAGGTCATGGCCACGGACCTGATCACGATCCAACCGCAGACCACCCTGCGCGAGGCGGCGCGGATCATGGCCAGCAAGTGGGTCCGGCATCTGCCGGTCATCGAGGGCGGCCGGTGTGTCGGCGTCCTCAGTCAGCGCGACCTCACCGGGGTGTTGGCTGAGGCCCTGAATGAGCCCGAGGCGATGCACAATCTGGTCGAAAGTTCCAATCTGGTACGCGAGCGCCGGCTGAAGCGGATCGAAGCCGGAGACCTCGACTAGGGAGCCGGCGACCTGGCCCAGGGAAGCGCCCAAACCCCGCTTCTCTCCCGGTCGGGACCAATGGGGAGTCATCGGTACCTGGGCAGGGACCGGCATGCTGAAAGGCGAATGACAAGGCCATGAAGAGGTTGGTCGTACTGGGTTCCCTCGCGCTTCTTGGCTTGCCGGTCCAAGCCGACGCTGCTGCGACCTGTGCCGGGAAGCCTGTCACGATCACCGGTTCTGCTGGGGTCGTGAACGGAACAGCTGGCGACGATGTGATCGATGCGACAGCCTCGCAGATCTCTGTCATCGACGCGGGCGCGGGTGATGACATCATCTGCTTGGGCGATAACCTCGTCGACGCGGTCATCGGTGGCGCTGGCACCGACACGATCTCTTACGAATACACGACCACGATCATGGTCGCAGAGCTGGATGGCCGCGACGGCATCACCGACGCCGGAGTGGTCGCTCGCGTCCCGCGTTCCCTGACCCGCATCCCAGATCCTCTGCCGGGCGGTATCCCTCCGGCATCCGAGATCAAGGGTGGCGTGGATGTGCTGCTCCAGATCGAGGTCTTCATCGGTTCCCCGCAGGATGACATCATCATCGGGCGCCTTCTCGAGGAAGACCTGATCTTCGGTGGAGCAGGCGACGACATAATCCTTGGCCTGTTCGGCAACGACGAACTGCACGGCGGTCCGGGCAACGACATCCTGTTCGGAGACGGAGTGGACGAGGTCGTATACGACCCGATCCGCGAGCAACAGATCGGTCCCTTCACCAAGCCGAGTTTCGCGACCGACGACGATGTCCTGTACGGCGAAGCCGGTAACGACGGATTGAACGACGAGACCGGCAAGAACATCTTCTACGGTGGCGCCGGTGACGATGGCATCTCTGGCGGCTGGAACGATGACCTGATCGACGGTGGCACCGGCGTCGATGTCGCGAGTTTCGCGGGTCGCCCTTTGACCTTGGACCTGAACATCACCACTCGGCAGAACACCGGCCACGGCATGGACACCGTGATCAACATCGAAGATGTGCTCGGCTCGGAGTTCGGCGACACGATCATCGGCACCTTCGGTCCGAACATCATCCGAGGCCAAGGCGGGAACGACACCCTCTATGGGCGTCCCTTCCCGAGCACCTCGACGGTCTGGGACACGATCGATGGTGGCGCCGGCAGCGACACCTGCTTCGGGGTCCGCAACTACAACTGCGAGACGATCCTCTAGGACCCGACCGGCTCGACGCTCACGCTCGGTTCGATCGCACGACTGACCGCTGCTCCGTACCACAACGCGGTCGCGAAACCCACGGCTGGCACATGCCAGATGAAGTCGGTCAGACCATGGATCCCGAAGGTCGTGACGACCAGCACGGCCAGGTACCAGACATCGTCTCGACGCCGTCTAGCCCAAAGCCCCCATGCGCCGAACGCGCTGCCGGTCGCAAGGGCAGCCGCCCCCGGCCAGCCGGTCTCGACGAGAGCCTGCAGGAACTCGTTATGCGCGTACCTGATGCGGAACAGGGTTCCGTACCGGACCTCGTAGACCTCGAAGCGTCCCAAGCCCTGACCGAACAAGGGACCCTCGCGGCCGGCGTCCCACGCGGCCTGCCAGATCTGAAGCCGGTCCTCGTTCAGCGCTCGGTCCACGATCTCTGATGTCATCCGAGGAGCGAACAGCAGAGCTACCGCAGCTGTCGCACCGATCAAGGCCAGAGCGACCGGCCACCGCTTCAGGAGGCGAGACATCGAACTGCCGGCGGTCGTAGCCAGTATCCCCGCTAGGAGTCCGATGGCCACCAACCAAGGCCGGGAAGGCCCGAAGACGCTGGGGATGGCGGCAGCTCCGATCACCAGGCCGCCGAGCAGACTCCGGGTCGCCGCAGCGAGCAAACCCCTTCCACCGGTGGCTAGAACCAGTACCACGCCGAGAGCGACACCTAGTGCGGAGCCTCTGGACATGCTCGCGATGAAGCCTCCGATGATGATGGCGCCTTCGAGGGTGGCGGTCGGCGCGGCCTGTCTGATCCGCAGCATCGCGGCGGCCAGGCAGGGCACCAGCAGAGCCGCCATCGCGTTGGCGTAGGTGAGCGTGGAAGCCGCTCTCCAGTTGCCTTGGGCTTCCAGAGCGAGTGGCTCGTTGTGGAAGGCGACCCCGACCAGCCCGATCAGAGCAACCGCTACTCCCGTCCAACTGAGCAGTCGAAGGATCTGAGCGAACTCTGCTCGTCGTCCCAGACGCACGCCCAAGATGGCTGCCAGTACCGCGGTCAGGTGGACGGCGACCGACAGGATCGAGTCCGTGATCGGGCGTACCACGATCGCCGTTGTTATCCCCAAGCCGGTGATGATGATCCCGATCTGTGTCGAGCGAGGCAACCGGAACCAATCTCGCCACGCCATCAGCGGGCCGGACACGAACACAGCGATCGCCGTGAGGGCTAGCAGCGTGAGAGCTTGCGGCCGATAGAAACCGCCCTGCGCGAACGCCCCATAGACCAGGGCAGCGGAGGTGAAGACGAGTGTCTTGGAACTCACGCGCCCGCCGCTGTGGCGGTGTTGGCAAGCAGCATCGCGACCGTCATCGGTCCGACACCACCAGGGACAGGCGTGATCCGGCCGGCGACCTCCGAGACACTCGCGAGATCGCAGTCGCCGACCAGCTTGCCGTCGGGTCCCGGGTTGGTTCCCACATCGATCACCGTCGCTCCGGGCTTGACCATCTCTCCGGTGATCGTGCCAGCCTGGCCGGCTGCCGAGACCAGGATGTCTGCCTGGGTGGTGAAGGCGGCGAGGTCGCGGGTCCCTGTGTGACAGAGCGTGACCGTAGCGTTAAGGTCACGCTGGCTCAGCAGCACGCTGAGCGGCCTGCCGACCAGGTTAGAGCGCCCAACGATCACGGCATGCGCGCCCTTGGTTTCGACTCCGCTGCGCTTCAGTAACTCGACGACTCCGTAAGGTGTTGCGGGGATGAACCGCGGCTCTCCGAGCATCAAGAGCCCTTGGTTCTCTGGATGGAAGCCGTCGACATCTTTGGCGGGCGAGATGGCCCGCTGAACCTCGAAGGTGTCGAGGTGTTGCGGCAGCGGAAGTTGCACGATGACTCCGTGCACCGCCGGATCGGCGTTCAACTCATCGATGACAGACAGAAGCTGTTCGCGCGTCGCGGTCGAAGGTAGGTGCCGTTCGAATGCGCGACCTCCGATGGATGTGGCGGCTGCGTTCTTCATCGATACATATCGAGCGCTTGCGGGATCGTCGCCGACGAGGATGTCGCAGAAACCGGGTTCGACTCCGGCTGCGGATACCCGGCGAGCGACCTCTTCGCGGATCGTGGCCGCGATGGCCTTGCCGTCGATCAGTTCTGCGCTCATCTGTCTCCGTTCAACCGTGGCGGAAGTGGCGGTCCTGCGCTCATCTGTCTCTGCTCAACCGTGGCGGAAGTGGCGTACGCCCGTGAAGACCATCGCGATCCCGTGCTCATCAGCTGCGGCGACGATCTCGTCATCCCGCATGCTGCCCCCCGGTTGGATGACCGCGACCGCACCTGCTGCGGCACCAGCGTCCAGGCCATCTCGGAAGGGGAAGAAGGCATCCGAAGCCATGACGCTGCCCTTCGCGCGAGACCCCGCCTTCTTGGCAGCGATATCGGCGGCGTCCACCCGGCTGACCTGACCTCCGCCGATCCCGACGGTCGCACCGTCCTTGGCGAGCACGATCGCGTTGGAGCGGACATGCTTGCACGCCTTCCATGCGAACAGCAGATCCCGCCATTGCCGGTCGGTCGGTTGAGCCTTGGTGACGACCTTCATCTGACCTTGTGGCTCGTCCAACTGATCGGGTGTCTGGGCGATGAAGCCGCCGTTGATCCGTCGATACATCATCTCGCGGGCGAGATCCGGTGAGTCTCCCAAGCGTAGGACACGCAGGTTCTTCTTCTCGCCGAACCGAGCGAGTGCGGCTTCGTCGTAGTCGATCGCGATCACACATTCGGTGAACACCTCGGCCATCGCATCGGCGACCTCGCCGGTGACCATCCCGTTGTATGCGACGACGCTGCCGAATGCGCTAAGGCGGTCGCATGCGAGAGCGCGAACATAGGCGTCGGTCAGGTCACTCCCGACGGCAAGTCCGCACGGGACCGCATGTTTGACGATCACGCAGGCTGGGTCGGTGAAGTCGAAAGCCGCAAGAAGCGCCGCGTCGATGTCGAGGTAGTTGTTGTACGAGAGTTCCTTGCCCTGCAGGCACTCAGCGTTGGCAAGCGTCGCGAGATCAGCGTCCTGTTCGCGATAGAGAGCCCCCGCCTGATGCGGATTCTCTCCGTAACGCAACGGCCCTCCAACCCGTTCGAGCGCGAGGGTCGTGCGCGCAGGGAAGGTCTCGTCGCGTTGCATCCAGCCGCTGACCGCAGCGTCGTAACTCGCCGTCAGTGCGAACGCGTCAGCGGCGAGCGAGCGCCGCAACTCCAGGCTCGTGCCTCCAGCCTTCACCGCCTCAACGATCTCGGAGTAGCGGTCGGGAGAGACCACTATCGCGACTCCCGAATGGTTCTTCGCGGCCGCGCGCACCATCGAAGGCCCGCCGATATCGATCTTCTCGATGATCGCCTTCTCGTCGGCCCCTGACCGCAGCGTCTCGCGGAACGGGTACAGGTTGCAGACGACCAGATCGATCCGAGGGATCCCCCGCTCTTCGAGCGTTGCCAGGTGCTCAGGCTTGTCCCGATCGGCTAGCAGGCCGCCGTGGATGTGCGGATGCAGCGTCTTGACACGCCCGTCGAGCATCTCGGGGAAGCCGGTGATCTCTGCCACCGGAGTGGTCTCGATGCCGTTCTCGGTCAGGTGCGCCGCGGTCGAATCGGTGGCGATGATGCGGACCCCCGCGTCTACCAGCGCTCTGGCGAACTCGGCTAGTCCGCGGCGGTCAGAGACGCTCATCAGGGCGGTTTGGACAGGTATCCGGTCAGGCATCCCTCGAGCCTATCGGGCCAGGACGGGCGGACTTCGGTCCGTCAAAGTCGGGCCGGGACGCGCGCACTTCGGTCCGTCAAGGAGGAATCCCACCGGCGCTGGCGAATCCACGCCCGAACCGTCGGACTAGCCTCCAACGAACTCCCGACCTTAGCCCGGAGACTCACATGCGCAACAGACAGTTGGTCGGGATCTTGCTCGGACTTGCCCTCGCCCTCGCAGGACCCGGAGGCCTCGCGGTCGGGTTCTTCTCACATCCGGTCGGCATCTTGTCCCATCCGGTGTCCGTCCACGGGGATGTGTATGCGTACGAGTACGCGATCGGCCAGTCCTCGAGTGTGGGGCCAGGCACTCGGGCATATGGATACGCCTACGCCTACAGAGACGCGGGCCTGCATGCCCGAGCAAGAACGGACGCTGGGGAATATCGACGCTCGGGTGATGTGACGGCCTACGCGTACCTGAGGGTGTGCGACCCGTCGTGTCGAACCGTCAGCATCGGTGCCTCTGGTTCCAAGGTCGACTTCCAGCTAGGGCCGCTGATGGGCTCTGCCACCGTGAGCGGTCGATCCGGCGGCAAGAACTTCTCCGCTACATTCGAAGCCTCCGGCCCGCCGGGGGTTGAACGGTTCCAGTGGGGCTTTCAGCGGATCCCAGAGATCCTCCTCTACGGGTCTGACAATCTGAACCTGTACCGACCGATGCGCGTGACATCGATCACGATCGGCGATGTCTCCGTCGCGTTCTCCCAAGCCGGTTGGGGGCAGGGGGCTCGGAGCGCGGGTGCGAGCGAATGCGTCGCGGTTCGGATCCCATGGTGCTGAGGCGAGTGCGGCGGTCCTAGCCGACGGGACGAGCGCTGAGCGCGGCTCGGAATCGGCGCCGGTCGCGTACCGAGATGCGTTCTAACTGCGAGCGAAGCCCGAGATGACCTCTGGATAGAGGCGCTGCTCGACGGCTTTGATGCGTTCGTGCAGGGTCTCTTCGGTGTCGTCACGATCGATCGGTACAGACTCCTGCGCCAAGATGGGCCCGGAATCCAGTTCGAGCGTCGCGATATGGATCGTCGTTCCCGTCTCGCGCACCCCCGCCTCTAGAGCGTCCCGGACCGGGCGCGGCCCCTTGAATGCGGGCAGCAGAGCAGGATGCGAGTTGA
>JBKHYG010000086.1:0-28054 GCA_046565595.1 Actinomycetota bacterium
GAGTCGGGTGCGACCGACGCCAAACAGATGGGCGCTGTGATGAAGGTCTTGATGCCGAAGGTCAAGGGTCGCGCCGATGGCAACGCGGTGAGCGCGATGGTCAAGAGCAAACTCGGCTAGCTAAGCGCTCCTTCGATCCGCTCTTTGACCTCCGGGGTCAGTTGCGGGATGACCTCTAGGGCCTGCATGTTCTCGCGGACCTGATCAGGCGAGGATGCTCCTGTGATGACAGAAGACACATCCGGGTTGCTGGCACACCAGGCGATCGCCAGCTGAGCCATGGTGCAGCCGATCTTCTCGGCTATGGGCACGAGCCGGCGAACCTTCTGGTTGCGAGCCTCGTCGGTCAGTTGGTCCTTCAGCCAAGACATGTTCGGAAGATCCGCACGGCTCCCCTCGGGGACCCCGTCCAGGTACTTGCCGGTCAGAAGACCCGAAGACAGCGGGCTCCAGATGGTCGTCCCCATGCCGTGCTCTTCGTAGAGCGGCTTGTACTCCTTCTCTACGCGGTCGCGCCAGAGCAGGTTGTACTGGGGTTGCTCCACGATCGGGGCGCGCAGATGGTGCTCGGCTGCCACCCGATGCGCCTCGCGGATCTCGGCTGCCGACCATTCGCTGGTCCCCCAATAGAGCGCGCGTCCAGACGAGATGATGTCGCTAAGCGCCCAGACGGTCTCCTCGATGGGGGTGGAAGGGTCCGGACGGTGGCAGTAGACGATGTCTACGAAGTCGTGTTCGAACCGTTCGAGGGATCGATCGATCGCGTCCAACAGGTACTTGCGGTTCAGCGTGTTGCGCGAATTCGGGCCCTCGTGGATCCCCCAGAAGAACTTGGTGGAGATCAGGTAGTCGCGTCGATCCCAGCCGAGTTCCGCGATCGCCTTACCCATGAGTTTCTCGCTCTCGCCGCGTGCGTAAGCCTCCGCGTTGTCGAAGAAGTTCACGCCTGCTTCCCGCGCAGCCGCCAGACAAGCAATGACTCGATCGAGATCCATCTGAGGGCCGAAGGTCACCCACGAACCGAATGACAACACGCTCGTCTTCACGCCGCTTCGACCGATGTGCCGGTAGGTCATCTCCATGAGGACGAGGTTAGGGCATCACCTGTTCGGCGCGCGCGACCGACCTCTACCGGTCGCCGTCATGCGAAGGTGACGGGCTTGGCGAAGGTGAGGGAGAAGGTGAAGGCGAGGGGGTTGGTTTCTTGGTGGGTGTCGGGCTTGGTGATGGCTTGGGTTTCTTGGTCTTGGTCGGGGAAGGGCTGGGTGACGGTTTCGGAGGTTCCCCGTTCGAGACCGTAAGTTTCACCAGTGCACCGCGTGGACTTCGTCCGCGCGGATCCTGTGCGATCACGGTTCCCTTCGGTTCGGTGGACTTCGCCCCCTGGGTCTCCACCGTGTAGAAGCCAGCATCCTCGAGTGTCGCGATCGCGTCTCGCATCTTCTCGCCCACGACATCGGGAACATCGACATCGCCCAAGCCCCTGGCGGGCGGGAATCCCTCCACCGGCAAGCCCCTGTGGGCAGCGCGCATGTAGCGAGACCAGATCATGGCGGGCAAGGATCCGCCGAAGACCTTGGGCAGGCCCTGGATGTTCCGCAACGGTTTCTGCGTGGACTCCGCGAACCCGAGCCAGACGCTGGTCGCGATCTGCGGGGTGTAGCCGACATACCACGAGTCGGTGTAATCGTCGGTGGTTCCGGTCTTGCCGGTCACGGGACGACCGATGCGGCCGTTGGTCCGACCGGTCCCGAACTCTGGAACGCCCCGCAGGATGTCACTCGCCAGCGCCGCGATCTTCGGGTCCAAGACCTCTTGGCAATCGGGCTCGTTCTTCAGTAGCACCTTGCCTCTGGCGTCCTTGATCCGGGCGATCGAGAAGGGTTCGCACCGGGTTCCGTCGTTGGCCAGGGTCGCATAGGCGCTTGCCAACTCGTAGGGACTCACGGCTACGGTGCCTAGCGTCAGCGATGGGAACGCTCCGAGTGGTGTCTGGATGCCGAGACGCTCCGCGAGTTCGGCGACCTTTGCCGGGCCCACCTTCTCGATCAGCTGTATGTAGTAGGTGTTGACGCTGAAGGCGGTCGCCTTCCGCATGTTCATCAGACCTTCGCCACGACCCGAGTAGTTGTTGACCGTATAGGTCGACCCGTTCGCGTCTCTGGTGATCAGCGGTGACGGCGTATCGAACACCAGCGAAGGCGCGAACCCGTTCTCCAGAGCGGCGACCATCGTGAAGGTCTTGAAGGTGGAGCCGGGCTGCCGTCGTCCCTGGGTCGCCAGGTTGAACTTCTCCTTCTCGAAGTCACGACCTCCGACCATCGCGAGGAGCGCACCCGTCTTGGCGTCGATGCTGGCCAGAGCTGCGTCGGGGTCTCCCTTCTGGTCCAGGATGTCCTCGACGGCATCCTGAGCAGCCTGCTGCATCTTGAGATCGATCGTGGTCTCGATACGCAGACCAGCCGAGAAGATCGCGGATGCGCGCTCGGCCCTCGTCTCGCCGAAGCGTGGATCGTCGAGGATCTGCGCCTTCACGACCTCGACGAAGTACGGGCTCTTGATGTCGGCAACCGGATGCGGTTTCGCCTTGATCCCGTTGGCGCGCGCACGCTCGTACTGCTCCTGGTCTATGACTCCTTCGTCGAGCATCCGCCCGAGTGCGTAGACGCGGCGACGCTCGGCGTCATCAGGGTTGTCGAACGGCTCATAGTTCTCAGGCGCACGGATCATGCCTGCCAGCAGCGCAGACTCAGAGATGTTGAGTTTCGAGGCGGGCTTACCGAAGTAGTACTCGGCAGCGGTTCCGATCCCGTAGATCCCGTTACCCAGATACGCCTCGTTCAGGTAGGTCTCGAGGATCTGTTCCTTGCTCATCTCCTCTTCGAGCCGCACCGCCAGCCGGGCTTCTTGGATCTTGCGATCGATCGAGCGTTCCGTTCCAACCAGCGTGTTCTTCACCAACTGTTGGGTGATCGTCGAGCCACCCTGGGCGATGCCCCCCGCGCGCACATTCGACAGCAGCGCTCTGACCAGGCCCGCGAGGTCCACGCCGCTGTGTTCGAAGAAGTTCGAGTCTTCGACGGCCAGGACCGCCTGCCGGGTGACCTCAGCGATCTTGGTCAGGGGGACGACCTTACGGTTCTCGACCCCGGCCAGCGTGGCGATGATCTTGCCGTTGCGGTCGTAGACGATGCTGCGTTGCGCGACCTCGGGCAGCTCGATCTGGTCGATCGGCGTGGCGAACTTCGCAGCGACGGTGCCGACGCTGCGATCGGTCAGGACGACGAACGGTGTCGAGACGACCAGCAGGACGAAGGCGGCGGCGGCCACGACCCCGCCGAGCAGGCCGAGCCGCAGCGCACGCCCACCGGCCGGGACCGCGGGGGGCCCGATGCGGTCCCCGACATCGCGAGCGTCAGCGATGCGCTCGAGCCATTCGGTCCTGGTTCGAGGCCACGGTCTGGTCTGAGAGATCCTGCGCCCCACGGCAAGAAGGTTAGTCCGCGGATGCCGTCAGTATCCGAGCTAGATCCCGCAAGCCAGGCAGGTCAAGTACCGGTTCGTCCAGTTCGCGCACCCGGTGTACCGACACCCCTGGCAGGCCGGCAAGGGTGCGGGCGATCAGGTCCTCCTCCCGCTCGCTCAACCGACGCAGTTCGGAGTATCGGCTGACAGCCTCGCCCAGTCCGGGAGCGGTGTCAGGAAGGGAGATCTCTGGGATCGGGTGAGAGCGGTTGACCACGATGCCACCGACCATCATGCGTTCCGAGAGCAGTCGTCGCACGAACGACCGAGCCTCCGACAGCGTGCTGGCAGTAGGTGCCGAGATGATCAGGAAGCGTGTGTGTCTGCCCCCCAGGAGTGCACGGACCTGCTGCGACCTCTTCCGGAAATCGTCGTACATGCCGTCGAACTGCTTCAAGAAGTCCGCCACATCACTCAGCAGGTCCGAACCCGTGATCTTGGTCATCGCCTTCAGAGCGGCGCGCGTACCGAGGTTGACCAGAGACATCCCGCGGCGACCCGCTCGGAAAGCAGGCAGCAACAGCATCCGCAACAATCGGCCCTCGAGGAAATCGCCGAGCCTGCGTGGACCGTCGAGGAAATCCAGCGCGCTACGCGTCGGCGGCGTGTCGACGATGATCAACTCGTATCGACCGAGTTCATGCAACTCCCAGAGTTTCGCCATCGCCATGTACTCATGGGTGCCAGACAGCGTCCCAGCGATCTGGTCATAGAAGGGGTTGTCGAAGATCGCTTGGGCTCGCTCCTTCGTCGTCAACTCCAAGATGAGATCATCGAAGGTGCGTCTGGTGTCCAGCATCATGGCCCACAGTTCGCCCCCGCCCGAGATCCCTTCGACCCTGCGTGGGGTGTTGTCGAGTTCCTCCAGCCCCATCGCTTGCGCGAGCCGCAGCGCAGGATCGATGGTGCAGACCACCACGCGACGACCCAGCTCGGCTGCCCGGATCGCAAGGGCGGCAGATGTCGTGGTCTTTCCCACACCTCCTGAACCAGCGCAGACGATGATGTGCTCATCGCGCAGGATCTGATCGATCGTCTCGCTCATGCGAGCCTCCCCGATGTCGCAAGTGCGCGCCCGAGCGTCTCGACCTCTCCACGGCGGAGTTCCGCGACGAAGAGGTAAGGCAGCACGATCGGAGCGACCCCCAGTTCGTCTTCGAACCCTCTCAGCAGCTTGTGTTGGCGTTCGGCCCTTTCGGCTGCGCGCGACACGACATCCGCCATGGTCTCGGCGTCGGCCTGTTGCATACCGGCGGCAACGCCCCTTTCGATCAGGCTTCCCCGATCTGCGGGCTCGAGCACCCGAGGCCAGACCTGGTTACAGACAACCGGGCCGGTCGCCACTCCGACCTCGCGAAGGGCTTCGATCGACTCGAGGGTCTCCTGCAGGGGCAGTTCCTCGGGGAGCGTGACCAGCACGACCTGCGCTCGCTGTTGCGAAGTGATCATGTCGAGGACGCCCCGGGCTTGGCGTCCGACCGGACCCGAGGCAACGATCTCGGTTATGGCCCTCGGCGCATCCAGGAAGCGTGGCAATCGACCCGTCGGCGGCGCATCCACGATCACATGATCGAACACCTTCTGGCCGCGAGCGCCGGTCCGTACCTCTGACTCCTTGAGCCGTCCGACCAACAGGATGTCGCGCAATCCCGGAGCTACCTGAGTCGCGAACTCGACCGCCCGGCTCTGAACCAGGGCCCTCGACATCCGAGGGATCTTGTAGAAGTGCTGCAGATATTCGACCAGGCTCTCGTCTGGTTCGACGCTGATCCCCTGCAGATGCGGTTCGATGCGGCGCTCGGTGTGACCCAGCTTCTCGAGGCCGAAAGCAGGCGCCAGACCTTCACGCTGTTCCACCTCGGCCAACAGCGTCTCTCGTCCCATGCGAGCCGAGGCGAGGGCGAGGGCGGCGGCGACCGTGGTCTTGCCGACGCCACCCTTCCCGCTCACGAATACCGCTCGAGAGGACAGCAGAGAACGCATCGTCGAACGATTGTAGGCTCCGCGCCGCCCCGTGACCGTCCGTCGACTCATCCTGGCCGCCTGCGTGCTTCCCGCGCTGGCCGCCCCGGCCTTCGCTCAAGAGGCCGCGCCCTACGAGGTCGATGTCGTCGAGGTCGTCGGACCGGTCGATGCTTCGATCAACCGGTACCTGTTGGAGCGGATCGAGGAAGCCAACGAGCGAAGGATCGAGCTGCTCGTGCTCCAGGTGGATTCCCTGGGACTGCTGAAGGTGGCTGGTGACCAGCCTCTGCCCGAGGTGGTCGAAGCGATCCGGGACTCGAGCGTTCCGGTCGCGGTCCACATCGGTCCAAGGCGTGCACGCGCGGCCGGTGGCGTGGTGGCCATCGTCGAAGCCGCACATGTTGCCGCGATCGGCCCCTCCTCACGCATCGACCTGACCGTACCGATCGACCTAGCGCGCACCGATGTAGATCCGCAGGAGGAACTGCGCGAGATCCAAGGACTCGGGAAGGCTCGCGGCCGTCCGGCAACATTCGGACGCATGACCTATTCGGCGAACGAAGCGTTGGATGCCGGGGCGGTGGACATGGTCAGCCCGAGCGTCGCAGAGATGCTCACCCGCATCGATGGGACCACGGTCACCACGACCAGCGGCGCCGAGAAGATCGAGGTTCCAAAGGACCTGGTGACGATCAGGTTCTGGCAACCTGGGCCCGTCAGGAGGACCCTGCACGCACTGGCGAACCCGGCCCTCGCATACCTGCTGTTGGTCACAGGGATCTTGATGCTCGTCTTCGAGATGAGCCAACCCGGCTTCGGCGTCGCCGGCGGCACAGCAGCCGCTCTACTTGCTGGAGGCGCGTTCGGCTTCTCGGTGCTGCCAGCGGTCTGGTGGGCGATGGGGCTACTGCTGATCGGGTCCGCTCTCATGTGGCTCGATGTGATCCGAGACGAACTGCTGATACCGACCTGGACCGGGCTGCTCGCCTTCGGCATCGGTTCCGTGGCGCTGCTGCCCCGCGCCAGCGAGGCCACGACGCTGCCCCTGTGGGTCGCTCTGGCGACGACGGCGGGTGCCTTCATCTTCTTCGCTCCCGTCATGACGCTGGTGAAGCGCCAGAGGCGGCCGATCACCACCGCGACGAAGCGTCGTTTGGTCGGGGAAGCGGGCCAGGTGCGAAGCATGCTCAACCCCGAGGGCTATGTGATGGTCGGCGAAGAACTCTGGAGGGCCCGGCTGGAACCGGCTGGTCGGCTGCGGGTTGGGGAGCAGGTAACGATCACCGGCGTCGACGGCGCCGTGCTCATCGTGGCTGGCCAAGACACCTCCGATAACTGACCTCGAACCCCGGACAAACCCTCACAAGCGTCGCAGTACCCAAGGAATCCCCCATCCCGGGACTAAGAGTTCCCTGAACCAGGGAACAGGGCCGTGTCCCTACGCGTCGATAAGGGTAAGGAGGCGACCAAGCCCCCCACGGACCGGGAGACGAGAGATGGCCAGGCCAGTGTTCGACGCTCAGTACGAGTGGCAGCAGGATGCCGCTTGTCGAGGAGCCGATCCGAACCTGTTCTTCGGCCCGCAGCACGAGCCTCGCGATGTGAGATCCAAGCGCGAGCAGCGAGCCAAGAAGGTCTGCTTCTCATGCCCGGTCCGCGAGGAGTGTCTCGCCTTCGCGCTCGAGACCCACGAAGCTTTCGGGGTCTGGGGCGGAACCAACGAGGTCGAGCGCCGTCGATTGACCCGCCGTCGTGCGGGATAGCGCTCCCTAGACCACCGGCCGATCCATCCCCCCCGGCGGCCGGTGGTCGCATGTCTGCCTTCAGGTCGTCCCTCCCCGGGCCGTATGCTCGCCTCGGACAGGAGGATCATGAAGCCCGAACAGCGACTCGCCGAATTGAACATCCAGCTCCCCCAACCGCCCGCAGCTGTGGCCAACTATGTGCCGGTCGTCGTCAGCGGCAAACAGATCTGGATAAGCGGCCAGGTTCCGTTCCGCGACGGAGGTCTGGGACCGCTCGGACTGGTCGGCTCGGATCTGACCGTCGAGCAAGCGGTCGAAGAGGCGCGATGGTGCGCGATCAACATCCTGGCTCAGTTACAGGCCAACCTCACTTCTCTGAACGCGGTGAAGCGGATCGTGAAGCTTCAGGTCTTCGTCGCGTCAGCGCCGGGCTTCGTGGCGCAACCGCAGGTCGCCAACGGAGCAAGCGACCTGATGGTCGAGGTCTTCGGTGATGCTGGGAAGCATGCGCGCAGCGCGGTCGGCGTATCAGCTCTTCCCTTAGGAGTGCCCGTCGAGATCGACGCGGTCGCCGAGATCGTCTGATCTCCTCACTGGACGAGGCTTCGATGCTCACCGTCGAAGCGCGTCAACCGGATCCTGTCGAAGTGCTCCAGCAGCGGGATCGCGTATCTGCGGCTCGTGCCGAGGGCCTTCCGTAGTTCGCTGGTCGTCGCCGGGCCGCGTCCAAGGATCTCTCGCAACTTCGCTCCTGCTGCCTCGACCGTGGTGGCAGCGAAGATCAGGTCCCCGATCCGAACCAGGCGTCCGGCCCGCACGAGTGCCTCTAACAGATCCGGTGACGCTTCCAGTTCCGCTGGCGTCGGAGGCCGCAGACCTGCCGCCTCGATCTGCTCCACCAAGTCCTCGGTTCCCTCTGGCAGACGCACACGGAAATCGGCTCCTCGGATGAGGCTCCCTTCAGAGACTGCGCAGGTCCTATCGTCGGCGACCATCGCCTCAAGGAGGCTGGCATCCCAGCCGAGCTGCGCGAGCATCTCTGGTCTCGGCGCTCCAGCGGCGACGGGATCCGAATCGTGGAAGGCTCGCAGGGCTCGTCCAAGTTGCGCATCGAGATCCTGAAGTTGGGTCGAGGTCATCGCCAGATCACCGACGGTTACGAGTTGCTCTGGAACCTCATCGAGCCCGCATGCAGCCAACAGGCTCTGGATGCGGGTCGGGCCGCGGCGTGTGCAGGTATCGACGGCCACCTCTTGGCGTGAGGACAGGTGCGCGCGCGAAGCGACACCCACATCCGGGGGGCGCATCGGATCGATGTCGAGGATCATCCCGCCCGCGATCACACGACGACCGCCGGTGTCACGGATGATGATCCGATCGAGCGGTAAGGCCGGCTGCGGTTCGTCGAACCTGATCAGCGCCAGCGCATCTGTGCCGGCCGCGATCTCCGAAAGTTCACCGCCGGTTCCCGGGTCGAAGAACCGCAGACGAGCTGGACCGTTGGCGGTCCCTAGGTGAACCGTGAACGCGCCACGAGCCTTGAGGTGTTGTGCCGTGCGCGTCAGGCGAACGATGGCTATCAGTTCTCTGGAAGTCATCCAAGGCCCTCCCGACACCAGAGCCTGACCGCGAGCTACATCGTGTTTGGAGATCCCGGAGAGGTTCACCGCTACCCGGGATACCGGCTCGGCCGGATCGCGTTTGGTCATGTGAGATTGGATGCTTCGGATCTTGGCCGAGATCCCGGAGGGCAGGACCTGGATCTCCTCGCCCACATGCAGGCGTCCCTCTGCGAGCGTTCCGGTCACCACCGTTCCCGCGCCGGCGATGGTGAAGGACCGATCGATGAACATCCTGGCGCGCCCGGTGGGCGCTGATGTTTCGAGGTTCACCATCTCTGTGATCGCGGCGATCAAGGGGTCCATCCCATCTCCGGTGATCGCTGACACCGGGATGATCGGAGAGCCGTGCAAGCTGGTCCCGTCGAGCCTTGCCTCGATCTCGGCCCGGCGGTCTTCCAGTTGATCGGCGTCGGCCAGATCGCTCTTGGTCATCGCGACCACACACCGGTCGACGCCCATCAGGTCCAGGATCTGGAGGTGTTCTTCGCTCTGCGGCTTCCATCCCTCGGTTGCATCCACCACGAACAGTACGCTCGCCACGCTGGTGACCCCGGCCAGCATGTTGCCGATGAACCTCTCATGGCCGGGAACATCGACGATCCCCAGTTCTCTCCCATCGGGCAGCGTCATCCACGCGAAGCCCAGGTCGATCGTCAGACCGCGTCGCTTCTCCTCCTCCCAGCGATCCGGGTCGATCCCCGTCAGTCTCTGAACGAGGGTGGACTTGCCGTGGTCTACATGTCCAGCGGTAGCCAGGACCGCCATCAGGCGTCCGTTCTCCTTCCAGGGCGTGGTGCACCGACGGTCACGATCAGGTCTCCCGCAGCGACCTTCTCGTCATCGGCGGGGTTAGCGACCAGCTCGCCGTCGCTGGCCCTGCGGAGCAAGATCGGAAGCCCCTCGCCGCTGGCTTCCGCGACGCTCCTACCCTCGAACGGCGAGCCCTTCTCTATGAGGGTCTCCTCGAGACGCAAGGTGCTATCCCCGAGCCCTGCGATATCGAGATAATCGATGACCCTAGGCCGCAGGGCCAACAGAGCCATGTGCCTGCCGCTGGACACATAAGGGGAGATAACGCGATCGACATTGGCTCGATATAGGCGCTCAGGGCTCTCGGGGTCGCTTGCTCGCGCGACTATGAAGAGGTCCGGCTTCACGGCTCTCGCGGTCAGGGCGATGTAGACATTGGCCGCATCCGAATCGACCGCGCAGATCAAGCCTCTGGCTCGTTCCACACCGGCCTGGCGCAGTATCGCCTCTCGGGTGGAATCTCCGATGATGTGATGGACGCCGTCAGCGTGCATCAGTTCGGTCGTCTCAGGCTCGTTGTCGATGACGACGAAGGGAACGCCCTCGGATTCGAATTCGCGAGCAACTGCGCGGCCGACACGGCCATAGGCGCAGACGATGAAGTGGTCGTTCAGTCTGTCGATCTGCTTCTGCATCCTGCGTCTCCTACCTGCTGAGCGAAGTTGGCCGGCGGTACTTACGCTCGTCGCCACAGCGATGATCGAGAGGAACAGCGTCACGCCGAAGAAGGCAAGGCTGCTGGTGAAGATCTTCTCTAGGCCGTCAGGTTTCACCTCGGGGGTGAAGCCAACCGTCGTCAGGACCAGGACGGTGCGATACAGCGATTCCAGGGGCGCATGGCCGAAGAACATGTACCCGACGACGCCATAGGCGACCACCGAGAGCACACCGATGCTGAGGACGATGATCCGGCGAGCCGCCTCGGACATCTCCTGCGGATGGTGGCGAGGGATCTGTGAGGCCATCGCTACGAGCCTACGGGAGCCTCATCTGTGGCCTCTCGCACGGCAGCGATCAGACCCTCTGTGTCCTGCGGATCAACGCTGCGCATGTCCAGCAGCACCTGCCCCGACTCGATACGGCACACGACCGGTTGGCGTGCGGACCGCAGCCTCGCCGCCAGATCCTCGGGCTCCCCTGGCAGGGCCAGACCCCAACTTGGCAACTCCACCCCGGGGGCCGAGCCTCCTCCGATCAATGAGACGCATCCCATGACCGTACCCACACCCGCGGCGTCTCTCACATGGTTCGCGAGGGCACGGACATCCTGCTCCGATCGATCGATCAGCGTCCAGATGTGCAGCTGGCGGCGCTGCCCTCGGGCGTGGATCGCGAGGGTTTCCTCGAGTTGGGCGAGGACGACCTTTCCAGGCCGGAGCGCGCGGAACGACGGGTGCTTGGCCATGACCCGGATGAGCTCTGACCGCCCAACGACGATCCCCGCCTGAGGACCGCCCAACAACTTGTCGCCTGAGAAGCAGGCCAGATCCGCGCCAGCCTCGATCACCGAACGAGCATCAGGCTCGTCGGGCATCGATGGGTGAGGTTCGAGCAGGCCAGAACCGATATCGAACAGGAAGGGGATGTCGGCCTCTCGGGCTAGGACGGCCAGTTCGGTGACCGTTGGTCCGGTCGCGAATCCCTCGATCGTGAAATTGGAGGGGTGCGCGGACAGGATCATCGCCGTGCGGGTCGTGATCGCGGATCGGAAGTCTTCGATGGTCGTCTTGTTAGTGGTGCCGACCTCTCGCAGGAACGCACCGGCAGAGCTGAGGACATCGGGCAGCCTGAAGGATCCGCCGATGGTGATCAACTCGCCTCTGCTCGCCAACACCTCTCCCCGTCCGGCTAACGCGGTTGCCGCAAGGAGCAGAGCAGCGGCATTGTTGTTGACGACCAGACCCGCTTCCGCGCCGGTTACTGCCGCAGCCAGGAGAGCCGACCGGGCTCCGCGCCCCCCTCGTGATCCCGTCTCCAGATCCATCTCCACCGGATAGCTGCCCGACGCGCGCAGACCGGCCTGGATCGCCAGTGGATGCAGCCATGCCCGTCCGAGATTGGTGTGCAAGAGCACACCGGTTGCGTTGATGACGGCAGGGCTGTGGGTCGCCGATCTTGACGCCATCCGTCGAGCAGCAGCCTCTGGGTCGGCGTAGCCCCCCGACTCGATGATGGTGCGCGCCTCGTCGATAGCGCGTCTGGCTATCCATGCCAAGACATCAGGCGAAAGGGTGCTTCCATGATCGGCCGCCAGAGCATCCACCAGAGCATCAACCTTCGGGAGTGCTCGGCGCGGGTCGGTCATGAGCCGAAGCGTATCGCCGCACGCGTCCTCGAAGCATCCACAGCGGTCGAAGGGTATCGCCGCACGCGTGCTCGAAGCATTCGCAGCGGTCGAGGCGTCGTGACAGAATCGCTTCAGGTCAGCACCTCAAAGAGGAGGGTCGTTGTACAGGTTCGCGTCGTTCGCACTCGCCGTCTCCCTCACCGCTTGTGGTGGCGCGACCGATGGATCCAGGCTCGAGGTAACTCTCACAGACTTCTCGTTCAAGATGCGGGCGACCACTACCCCCGGGCCGGTCCTGGTCGAGGCGGTCAACCGCGGCGAGACGATGCACGAGATCCGCGTGTTCGCCTTGGAAGGATCCAAGGGTCTGGCGGATGCTCAGGCCTACTTCGAGGACGGAGGCGGATCGCCCGCGGATTGGATGAAGCCGATAGCGGAGATGAGCATCATCAATCCTGGCATCCGTTCCGGCTTCGTAGCGGATCTCTCTGACCCCGGCACCTATCTGTTCGCGTGTACCTTCCCCGACAGCGAGTTCACGCTGCATGCGGCTCGAGGGATGCTCGCCACACTCGAGGTAGACGGTCAGCCCTCGGGGCGTGTCGCACCGGAACCGCAGACGACCATCCGCATCGGAGAGAGCGCGCCCACGGTTCCCGAGCTGACCTCTGGCCGTCGTCTGGTCGCCTTCCAGAACATGACGGCTGTTCCAGCCGATGTCTCGATCATGTCCTCGAACGAAGCGGCCATAGATGAGTTCGAAGACTGGGTCGGGAACGGTCAGGTCGGTGATCCGCCCTTGACGACTTACGGCGGCGGTTCGGTGCCGCCGGGACAGATCCGGATCTTCGAGGTCGATCTGCCTCCCGGTCAGTATCGCCTGCTGACGACGCTGCGACACTCATCCGACGACCTCGAGGATCGCTTCACGGAACTGACGGTCATCTGAGCTGGCCACCTTGCCGTGCGTTGGCCCAAGCGGTGAGGGACAAGCGCGGTTGGTCATCGGTTCGCCGCCGTGCGAACATTGGGGTGTGAGCGATCCGACCGAGCGCCCATCCTTCACCCTGCCCGCGGAACCCCCCGCGGAACCTGCGCCAACCCGAGATGCGGCAACGGTGGTCGTCGTGCGCGACGGCGACGAAGGGCTGGAGGTCTTCATGCTTCAACGCACTATGAACTCTGACTTCGTAGGCGGGGCCTATGTGTTCCCAGGAGGCACGGTCGATCCGGACGACCTGGATCCGTCGTGGGAAGACCGAACCTTGCCTCTCTCTGAGGATCTCCGACGGTGCCTCGGCGATCTCGCTCTGCCCTTGGTCGTGTGCGCGATCCGTGAGACATTCGAAGAGGCTGGGATCCTGCTCGCGCGCACCCGGGACGGCGAGCCCGTCCGACTGCTCGACGACGACCTGTGGGACCGGCGCCGGGACGAGTTGAACGCGCGCAGCCGCTCGTTCGCGAACATCATCGAGGAGGCTGAGGTGGTCCTGGATCCTTCCCTCCTCCGATATTGGAGCCGCCTGGTGACGCCGCTTTCGGCTCCCAAGCGGTACGACGCGAGGTTCTTCGTCGCGCGGATGCCAGAAGGACAAGACCCTCTGCACGACGACATGGAGACGACCGACTCGGTGTGGATCCGTCCCAGCAGAGCTGTCGAGGACGGTCGGGCAGGGCGGTTCATGATCATCTTCCCGACGCGCAGGACATTGGAAGCCGTCGATGAGCACGCCGACGCTGCATCGGTGTTCGCGGCAGCAGAGGATCGAGATCCCGCTCCCTTGACCCCCGAGGTGGTCTTGGTCGAGGGGATCCCGAAGATCGCTCTACCGGGCGGAACCATCCACGACCTATGACCGTCGAGATGCTCGCCGAAGGGGTGCGTCGGATACTGGCGCCCAACCCTGGCCCCTGGACGCTGGAGGGCACGAACACCTATCTGCTGGGACATCGGCGGGTCGTGGTGTTGGATCCGGGCCCTGATACACAGACCCATCTGGATGCCATCCGCACCGCATCACCTGAGATCTGCGCCGTGCTGCTGACCCATCGTCATCCCGATCATGCCGAGAGTGCGGAACATCTCGCATCTTCGCTGGGGGTCGCCCTGTTGGAGCCTCGCGACGGCGAACCTGTCGTGCTTGACCACGCGACGCTCGAGACGATCGCAACCCCCGGCCATTCGAGCGACCATCGGTGCTTCCTGCTGCGCGAAGCCAGGATCTTGTTCTCCGGCGACCATGTCCTAGGGCGGGGCACGACGGTGGTGGCTCATCCCGATGGCGACATGAGCGACTACATGCGGTCATTGGACCGTCTCATCGGGATGGACATCTCAACCATCTATCCAGGCCACGGACCCACGATCGAGAACCCCGCAGAGGTACTGCAGGGCTACCGCCAGCACCGTCTCGCCCGCGAGACCAAGGTGTTGAACTCCGTCTCTGAGGGACCGAGAGACCTGGAACAGATCCTGGGGATCGCATACGACGATGTGGCCGAAGAGGTGCTTCCGGCTGCACGGCTCAGCCTGCGCGCGCACCTGGACAAACTCGTCGCCGATGGGGTGCTGACGCATGAGGAGGACCGGTGGCGACTTCGGTGACCTGCCCCCGATGTCAGGCCGAACTCGCCGCCGACGCTCGGTTCTGCTCCAACTGTGGCGCATCGCTAGAGATCGGCCGTGGCGAGACCGAGCGGCGCGTCGTCACGGTCCTGTTCGCCGATCTGACCGGCTTCACGGCTCTCAGTGAAGGACGAGACCCCGAGCAGGTGAAACAGATAATCGATCGCGCGATCGCGCGGCTGTCTCTGATAGTCGAACGATATGGCGGGCGGGTCGACAAGGTGATCGGGGACGAGTTGATGGCGGTGTTCGGCGCCCCTTCCAGCCACGAGGACGACCCGGAGCGAGCGACCCGAGCAGCGTTCGCGATGCACAGCGAACTGGAAGCGATGTCTTCGGATGCGAGCCTTCCGCCTCTGCGTCTGCACATCGGTATCAACACCGGAGAGGTCGTAGCCGGGCTGGTTGGCGGTCGCGACTACACCGTCCTAGGCGATGCGGTGAACATCGCTCGTCGCCTCCAAGAGGCCGCTCAGCCCGGGCAGATCCTGGTCGGCGAACAGACGCGGGCGCTGACGCGCGGCTCCATCACCTATCGGCCTGTCGGCGGCGTGGACGCCAAGGGCAAAGCCTTGCCCGTCACGGCTTTCGAAGCGATAGCAGAGCGGGGGCTGCCCGGCAGGATCGGGGCGCTCGAGACGCCTCTGATCGGCCGGCGGGAAGAGTTGCAGACGATCACCCTCGCAGCGCTCATGGCCGAGAGGGATCGGAGCCCCCGCATCGTCACCCTCGTCGGCGACCCCGGCATGGGCAAGTCCAAGATCGCCTCTGAGGTCATATCAGAGGGCGGCCGCCGGAAGGTCAGGGTCCTCGGCGGCCGATCCCTGCCGTACGCGACCATCTCGCCAGGCTTCGCCCTCGAGCAGGTCGTCCGCGGCGCGCTGGACCTGAGCGGCGAAGATCCCGAGCCGCAACGACGGCAGGTAGCCGCAGCGTTGCAGGATCTGGGGCTGCAGAGCGAGGTCGAGGTGCTGTCGGCTTTCCTGGGCTTGACCGAGGATCGGGCAGGAAATACCGGGGGGGCACCCGGAGCCGGAGCGACGCCGACGCTGCCCCGGGTGATCGAGGCCTGTTCGAGGCTCCTGGTGCGGATCGCTCGCCGCGAAGGTCTGCTGATCGTGATCTGGAACGACCTGCAGTGGGCCGAAGACATCGTGCTGGAAGCGTTGGATGTGATGCTCCGCGAACAGGACGCTCCGATCCTGTTCGTAGCGCTCGCCCGACCGGGCCTGCTCGACTCCGAGCCCAGATACCTGCGTTCCAGCGCCTCGTTCCTGCTGCCGCTTCTGCCTCTGAGCGACGCTCGCTCTCGAGAGGTATTGCATGCGATCGGACCCGATCTGGATGCGACCACCGTCGAAGAGATCATCCGCCGAGCGGGCGGAAACCCGTTCTTCCTCGAGGAACTCGCCCGGCTGTATCGAGGGTCCCCCGATCCGCAGAAGGTGCCGGCCACCATCCATGCTCTCGTAGCCGCGCGGCTGGACTCCCTCGATCCCACCGATCGACGGGTACTGCAGTTGGCCGCGCTAGCCGGCGATCCGCTCGAGCCAGAGATCATCGAGGAACTGACGGGAGGTTCGGCCCGAGAGCGGCTCAGCGGCTTGGTCGAGTCAGGGTTCCTGGAGCGACAGGGTGCGGCGATGCGGTTCCGTCAGAAGGTCGTTCGAGAGGTCGCCGTGTCGTCGCTTCCCAAACAGGTCCGTGTCGAACTGCTGGTGCGCCTCGCCGGCTTGCTGGAAGCCAAGATCGCAGACCAGGCAGGTCCGGCCGCGGCACTCTCGGAGGAACGCGCCGCCTCGGCCTACGAAGAGGCTGCCATCACCGCTCGAGAGATCGGCGAGCCTGCGCAAGACGCGGCGAGGAAGGCGCGCTCTCTGCTGAAACGCGTAGGGGACAGAGCTCGAGCCCGAGACGCTTCGCGGCAAGCGGTCACCTGGTACGGCCGAGCCATCGATGTCTTGGACCAGCCCCCCGGCCACGATCTGAGGACCAGGTACGCCGAGGCCCTGATCGGGGTCCTGAGGTTCTCCGAGGCAGACGAGGAGCTCTCGCTGGCGTTGAAGGCTGCGCGCGAGGCGGGAGACCGGGCAGCCGAAGGCCGGGTGCTTCGCCTGGTGGGAGACGCCGCACGGATGCAGGGTCGCTTCGAGGAGGCGAGAGAGGCACTGGAAGGTTCCCTACGGATCGCTCGAGACGAGCGTCGTCCCGATGACCTGATCGACGCCGAGCGTGCCCTCGGGATGCTGGATCTGTTCGCCGGTGATTGGCACTCGGCCAGCGAGAACTTCCGCACGGCCCTGGAACGAGCGCGCGGCGTCGGCGACCGTCGCGGAGAAGCTTGGGCGTTGCAGAGCCTCGGCTGGGCAGCACTCATGCGAGGACGCGCCGAAGATGCGATCGACTCCTTCAAGCAAGGCGAGGCGATCTTCGACGAGCTGGACGATCACGAGGGCCGAGGCTGGTGCATCGGTATGCGCTCCTGGGCACTGCTGATCATCGGCCAACTCGATGAGGCCGAGATCCTCCTTGCGGAACTCGATCACATGCTCACCGTCGAGTTCCCCGGAGACGATGCGAACCTGGTGATGGCTCGCCGGATAATGACCGTCCTGCGTGCCTACCTCGCGATCGCCCGAGCCGAGCTGATGACCGCCGAGCAGATCAGCCGCCGGATCCTCGAAGAGCCCGACTGGCACGGCCAATCCTGGGCACATTCGCTGGCCGCCTACCCATTAGCGCTCTCTGCGCTGTTCCAGCGGAGACTCACCGCTGCCGATCAGGCGATCCGCCAGGGGACGCACGCAGCCGAGCAGGGAGGCGACCCGTTCTATCGCGCCCTCTACATGATCGCGGAAGCTTGGCTCGAGGTAGAGCGCGACCGGCCCGACGATGCCGCGAAGCTGTTGGACGAGGTCGAGAACGCGCCGCAGGTTCGCTCCGCGTGGGAACGCTCCCCCATGGTGATCTGGCTGCGATCACGGATCGCGACCCTTCGGGGACAGACCGAACTCGCGAAGCAGATACTTGCTCAAGAGGTGAACAGACAAGGCCTCAGCCTGGTACCTCCCTCTTGGCCGACCTTCGCGCTGTCCCGTCTCTTGCTCGAAGACGACCCGGAGGCTGCCTTGAGCGAGGCCGAGAAGGGGCTAGCTGGCGCAGGCGGATACACATTGGCGCGGCTGGCGGGGCTGCTGTCGGTGGCCGACGCTGCACTCGCCGTAGGCGACACCGACCGAGCCCAAGAGGCGGCCCTTGCCGCCGTCGAGACGACGACCGAGGGCTGGCCGCTGATGCAGGCCCGCGCGCACGCGATGTTGGCACGCGTCTATGACCGGCTCCGCGATCACGACCGGGCCGACGAAGCGTTCGAGAAGGCGAGACAGATGTTCGACGGTCTGCCGACAGACACCGACCCTAGGGTTCAGGCGCTGCTGCGCGGCTGACAGCGATCGCGGACACCTGGCGTCCGGCTAACCTTGCGGCGACGGACGAAAGGAGATCCGATGTTCGGCACGATCTTGGTCGGAACCGATGGCAGCGGTAGCGCGACCCGAGCGGTTCAACTGGCCGCGCGACTCGCTGAGAGGACCGGCTCCGCCCTGCTAGCGGTGAGCGTCTATGCCGAACCACGCCGGGACGGGGATCTCCTGAACCCCTCCCAGTCGGGCGGCGTCGATGTGGCCCGTGGCCTTCTCGAAGATGTCCAGAAGAATCACGGATCCGCCGTGAAGCTCGAAACGATCGCGGTATCTGGCGACCCTGCTGACGCCATCCTGACCGTCGCCGAACAGCGCAGCGTCGGGCTGATCGTCACGGGCGATCGCGGGATGAGCGGAGCCAGGCGAGTGATGGGAAGCGTCCCGAACACGATCAGCCACCACGCGCCCTGCCATGTCCTGATCGCACACACCGCTGATGGGCAGGTGGGCGAGATCGAGATAACCAAGGTTCTGATCGCCACGGACGGCTCGGATACCGCCACCAAAGCGGTGCAGACCGGAACGGCTCTGGCCGATGCTCTAGGAGCCCAAGCGGTGCTGATGACCGCCAACGATGACGCCGCAGAAGGCGACGAGGTCCTGAAGGCCGCGAAGGAAGCCGTCGGCCGCGACCTCGAGGGTGTCGTCCTAACCGGCTCGCCCGCCGACGCCATCCTGGCCGCCGCAGACTCTGCCGGCGCAGAACTGGTCGTCACCGGCTCGCGCGGCATGACGGGCGCGCGGCGCCTGCTGGGCAGCGTCCCGAACTCGGTGAGTCACCACATCGAGCGAAGCATGTTCATCGCAAAGACCGTCTAGGTCGGCCAGGTCATCTTCAGTCGGATATCCGACAGGCCCGCCGCGCTAGGACCTGGGATCTGCCCCAGTGATACCGCATACTCGGCGCCCGCGGTCAGCCCGGCGTTGACGGATAGCGGCGCGTCGCCTCTCTCCTGTGCGGCAACTCGATAGGGCACCCCTGTGGCGGTCTGCGACCTGGCCAGGACCCGGCCCTGTTCCACCAGCAGGTTGCCGATCCCGCCCTCGAAGGAAGCTTCGACATGCAGTCGTCCGTCGGCGACCGGTAGGCGCTCGAAGAACGCGTCGCATCCGTGATCAAGACAGGCCTCGACCGAAGGGGATGCGGGGGTGCGCGGATACCAGACCTCGACCTGCCCTTCGCCGAAGTACTCGACCAACAGGTCGAGTTCGATCGGCTCGTCGCTCTCGATCCGGAAGGCGTGGATGGATCCAGCCAGAGGCGTCCGGACCCCTTGGTTGATGTCCCGCTTGCATCCCGACGCCGCTGGCAAGCTCTGCGATATGTCCATGAGCGGGCATGCCATCAGGCGGGCCGAGGTTGGCTTGAAGGCTGGACGCACCTCGATCCCGCGGGTCCCTGCGTCTACTGCGAGCCTTATCGCCTCGCCGGGGGCCAACAGCAGCCCTCGGGCGTGCAATGTCGCTGGCACGGGAACGGCCGGATCTGTCGTCTGCGATGGAGCGCAAGCAGCTAGCAGACCCAGCACGGACAGGAAGGCGACCTTGGAGAACATCGCCGAGATGATAGGACCGCCGATGGAAGAGCGAGGGAGTCCGCCGCGACTCCCTCGCTCACCGGCTCTCGCCGGCTTCCGTCGTTCCCTTGCTTAGAGCTTGGTGAAGCTCATCTGGGGGCGAGTGATCGACCGCTGACCCGCACGGTCCACCGAGTAGACCTCGACCGTGTAACGGCCAGTTGGCAGGTTCGAGAGGTCGAAGGACCACTCGACATTCTTGGTCGGGCAGGCCGGACAGTTCGCGGGCCGCTCAGATGTGTACAGAGGCTTGTTGGGCCGCAGTACCGGCTGGCTCGGGTTGCTGGTGTCCAGACTGGGGTTAGCCAGCGGGTAGACCTGCACCTCGACACCCAGGACGCCAGAGAAGTCGTCGTTCGCGGTGCCTCGGACGATCACAGGATCGCCGGGCATGTAGATCGACTCGTTCGGCGTCTGGAAGCCCACCGTGGGCTCGACGACATCGACATCGAAGACGCTGACCTCGCTCGGTCGGCCGTTGATCGGGTTCAAGGGGTTGCTGGTGTCGGTCGCCCGGAAGAACACCTTCATGGTGCCCGACTTCAGGTACCTGTAGAGGACCGAGAACCTGCCGTTCGAGTCCGTGGTCGCCTCCACGAACGCGATGTTGTCAGGATGGTTGAAGTTCGGGTTGTTGCGCTGGTGGACCTTGACCTTGCAACTCGCACATGCCGTCCCGTTGAACTCTGCAACCCCAGAGAAGGTGACCCACTTGGAGTTCAAAGACCCGTTGACCGGGCTGAGCAGAGTCATCGAGGAGACCGTGAAGTCCTTGGTGGCGATGGTGGTCCGGGCCAGACCACGGTTCTGCCACGGGTCGATCAGGTACACCTCTGCGTCCAACACTCCATCAGCGAGGGGCGTCACATCGACATCCAAGGCCCCGAAGCCACTAGCCGACAGGCTGAAGGTCGGAAGGTCATAGGGAGGCCCAGGCAGTGGAGCGATGTTGGTCATGTCGGGGCTGCCCGGGTCCTCATCTGAAACCCTCACCCAGACGCTGGCGTACTTCTCGCCGGTGATCTCGAGCTGCGTGACCGAGTCATTGATGTCGTTCAGGACATCCGGCACGAACTGCAGGACCGGCTTGGCCGGGGCCAGCGTGTCCTTCATCGCTACATCGGCGTCGATCGCGCTCAGGTTGCCAGCGAAGTCCGTCAACCGAGCCGTCGCCAGGATGCAGTCAGGAGAAGTAGCACCCGGGTTCTCGATGTTCGGCATACAGTCGGTGAGGCTGATCGTGTCGAACGGGAAGGTCGTTGTGGACGGCGCACCCGGGAGATCGTCGATCGGATCGCGACGCTGAGTCAGGGTCGCCGTCAGCGCGTCAGCGTCGTCAACGGTCACATCGATGTAGTCGATGTCCCCATCGCTCCAGGTCACTTCGACCGGAACATCGCGATAGTTCGACAGGTTGATGATGTTGCGGCCCGAGATCGGAACGCCGTCGATCCTGACGATCGGAGTGACAGGAGCCGTCGTGTCCTTGATGACGCTGCCGCCCGGGAACGGTGCGGTCGTCGCGATCGGCGAGGTGTTGCCAGCTGCGTCGGTCCACTGCGCGTTGAAGGTGATCTCTCCACCTTCGGTCATCGCCGTACCGCAGGCCTTGGTCAGGGGGAAGTCCGGGTCGGTTCCGCCGGCGCTGATACTGGACGGAGACGCCGTCATGGAAGCCGGGAACTTGCCGCACGACGCAGCTGGGATCGTCGAGGTGGCCTGATCTGCGAACCAGACCTGCGCACCTGTCGCATCCGAGGCGTCGTTGTCGTCCCAGATGCCCGTGAGACCGGTCGGGTCGACGCCGAGCTCTGCAGCGTTCAGGTAGCCGCGGCCGTCCGGGTCGAAGATGCTGACCGTTCCGGCCAGCACGATCGTGTCCTTGACCGGCCGGTTGTTCGAGCTTGCCATCGGGCTCCAGGTGACCTCGCCGGGGTACCGTGCGCGGGCCTGAGCACACATGGCTCCGCCTTCGGGGAAGTCCGGGTTCTGGGCAGCGTCAGAGAGGTCCAAGGTGACCGAGAAGTTGCTACCCGTGAGGGTCGCGTCCACCCACTGGGTGGTGGGCGTCGCGTTCGGGTCGCATGAGGCGCTGGCCAGAACTCGAACGGTGACGCGGTCGCCGATCGGAGCGCCACTCGGGACATATGTTCCCTGGATGGTAACGCCGGTGATCTCCGATGCGTTGATGTAGTTGTCTCCACCGTCCACGATCGTGACGGTAGGCGCTGGGGCAGCACTTGCCGACGCGGGACCCGCGGCGACGATGATGCCCAACGCGGCGAGTGCAGCACCGGAGAGCATCGCTCCGGCGGTCAAACGGACTCGCTTCACCATGATGGTCGTTACCTCCTACGGCCCTGTAGCGGCGGGGGCCGGTCCTTGACTTACTGGAGATCCTCGAACCGGGTGGCTGAGAAACTCCTGCGGGATGGGTATTCCTCGCCGATAGGGCGGATTCCTTCCCGCCGCTCGGGTACCAGGCATAACAACATGGGGAAATGCGAACCTTCTGGCATCAGGCCGCTACCGGGACATGGTTCCACCCCGCCTGGTGGTCCAAGGACGGGGTGGAATCGGGATACGAGGCGGTCAGAGGCGGGTGTAACGGATCGTCTTGACCAGGGAAACATTGCCAGCGACATCCTCGGCGAAGACGCTAGCCACGACCAGCGCCGGCCCTGTTGGAAGTTGGTTGGCCTTCCACGCAACCGAGGTTGCCCCCGAGCCGCAAGCGGCCGGACCGCCGGTGGCCGGAGTACAGGTCGCGATCTCTGAACCGATCGTGTTTCCACGGATGCCATCGGTATAGATCACCCTGACGCGCGCGACGCCGGCTCCAAGGCCCGCAGCATCTGTGGCTGCACCTTGGAGGGTGGCGGCGTTACCAGGCAGGAGGACCTGTTCGCCGGTCGGAGACGAGATCGAGACGCTCGGCAGATCACCGTCGACACGGAAGGTCCGGGTCTCGGAAGCGTCGGTAAGGACGCCGCCGCGGACACCTCTTGCGTAGATGGTGTGCTCACCGGTCGGGCGCGCGATCTGGGTTGACCACGATCCGTCCGGGTGCACCCCGGTCTGAGCCAGCTGCGTGGTGCCCTCGTAAAGGCTGACCTGGTCGCCCGGCCGGCCAACCCCCGAGACGAGGAAGTAGCGAGACTTCAGGGAATCCTGAGCCGGCGTGATGATGTACGGAACGGTCGCATCAACCCTCACCACGACGGTATTGCTGAGGGCCGAAACATTGCCAGCCACATCCGTCGCTTCTGCCCGCAGATGCGTGTCGCCGAGTGGAAGACCACTGATCGTCGCGGTCCAGGCCCCGGAAGAATCAACCGTTGCTGTACCCGCGACCACGCGCTCCTGATCTCCCGAGAAACGGATCTCGAACACCTTGACGCTCGCTCCCGGCTCGGCCGTACCAGTGACGCCGAAGGGCGCCGGACGAACCTGCTTACCAGACAGCGGAGAGGTGATGACCGGAGCTACCGAGATGGTGTCCTTGATCATCGAGTCCGTCGCGCTAGCGGTGTTGCCTGTGTTATCCGTCCAGATGACTTCGACGGTGAAGGGCCCCTGCGGCAGTGCTCCAGCACACGCCAAGGGAAGAGCAACGGTGTCGGTCGCAGCCAGCCCACCTCCCAGATCGCAGGAAGGATCGGCAAGGGCACTGTCGGCGTCCAAGAACTGCACGGCTGCCGAGACGACGAAAGGATCGGAGCTCTCGTACTCGGCCTGGATGGCGCCGGCGGTCGCTGTCTCCGCGGCGTTCATGAGACCGTCTGCATCTGTGAAGACGACGGTGCCCGGGTCGAGAGAGATGTTGAGGATCGGGTTGTTATCCGACAAGCCCACATCGCTGAGGGTCGAGTCGTTCCAGACCGCCGTCGCGCGTGCACATAGCAACGAGTCGTCCGGCAACGAGGTGAGGTCGAAGGGCCCTGCCTCGAAGGTTCCATCGGGATAGGGAGTCGCGTGCAGGACCTCGGTGACCCCGCTCGGTCCGGCGCAATCAACCGGATCCCCGGCAGGTGACGCCGCGACATCCACGACGATGTCAGTGATGTCGGGATCGGTGGCGTCCCAGGTTCCGGTGATGAGGACGGCCGAGGCGTCGGCGAGACCGATCAGGCCGTCACCCCCATCCTCTAGATGAACCGCGGGTGTCGCAGGTTGGGTTGCCGCGCTCGCTGGGATGACGCCGATCCCTGCACCTAACACCAGTGCCGTCGCGATGATCGAGAAACGCTTCACAGTTGCCTCCCTGATGCGGAAGCAGATCACCCGAGGCGATGACCCGGGCACACCCTGCTTCCTCCTGTCCCTTCCGTTTCGACCCGGCAAGGGCGGGTTCCTCCCTATCGTCGGTTCTGTTTCTACCGGATGGTTCTGGATGCCTCGTCAGAGGCGCAAGACCATGATCTCATCGGGCTTCGAGCGGTTGCCGACATGGTCCACCGCGAAGGCCTCCACCCGGTAGAGACCAGGCGGCAGCGCGATGGTCGCATCCCAAGAGACCGGCGCGAAGGGGCACGCCGGGCAGGCCGCGGTGAAGGGTCCTAGCCGCTGAGAGGTCAACCTGTTGGTGGCCTCGACCTCGATACGCGCCACCCGGTAGTCGTCGGTGGCGGTTCCGCTGACGATCACGGGCTCGAAAGGCAGGACGATCGCCGGATCGATGCTGGTGGTATCCACGAGCGGTCGTTCTCCGTCCACCAGGAATGTGACGATCGGGGTCGCAGGCCCGGTGTTGCCGGCCTTGTCTTTCGCCCGAGCGGTGATCGAGTGGCTACCGTCGATCATCAGGCGGCCGGTCTCCCAACTTCCCGAGATGTCGGCGTTGGATGTCGCGATCACCGAAGCCCCCTCACGGATCTCGACCAGCGCGCCTGGTTCCGCGAACCCGGCGAACACGACGAACGCGGGATGGAAACTCGCCGGTTGAGGACTCTGGATGGTCGGAACCCCCGGCGGCGTAACATCGGGCGGTCCAGGGTCGAATGTGAAGGTGATCGGCGCGCTCGCAGGGCTGACATTGGTCGCCCGATCGGTCGAGGTCGCGGTGATCGTATGAGGCCCGGCAGCAACGGTCACCTGCATGGACCAGGTTCCGTGCGTCGTCGTCGTCGCGCGAGCCAACTCAGTCACGCCTTCGTAGACGATGACCCCGCTGTTTGGCTCTGCGGTTCCAGACACGAAGATCGGCGCCGCCGTCAAGGTCTCTCCGTTCAGGGGCTGGTCGATCGACGGTGCGGCAGGGACGATGGTGTCCACCGCGAAGGTGACCGACTGGCCGAATGGCCCTTCGTTTCCGGCCTGGTCGATGACCCTGGCTCGGACCGTGTAGGTACCGTCCAGGAACACGATCGCGGTCGAGAAGGAGCCAGAACCCGTGGCCGTGGTCGAGCCGATGATCGTCTGGTTCTGCACGAATACGACGGTCCCGTTGGCTTCCGCAGCTCCCGAGAAGATGACCGAGGCCGTCGGCAGCGAAGATCCATCGGCAGGCGTCACGATCACTGGCGCTACGGGCGCCACGGAATCGACCGTGAATGAGTTCGCGGTCGTTGGGCTGACATTGCCGCCCGCGTCCACGACCTCTCCGGTGACGGTCTTCGGACCGTCGGTCATCTGGACGCTCAACTGCCAGGAGCCCGAGGCTGTGATCGACGCCTCGCCGATGACCGTTGCACCCTCGCGGATCCGTATGGTTGCGTTCGGTTCGCCGGTGCCGGCCATCATCACCGATGGGCCGGACACGAAGGATCCGTTGATCGGCAAGGTGAAGATCGGAGCGCCGGGAGCGATCGTGTCGACCGTGAAGGTCACCGAAGGCGAGGGCCCATCGATCAGGTATCCGTCGAAGCTGTCCACAGCCAAGGTGTGGCTCCCGTTACCCAGCCCGATCACCTTCTGGAACCGGCCGTTGGAGTCACTCGAGGTAGAGGTGATGAAGGTGTTGTTCCGTCGTATGTTGACCGTCGAGTTCGGTTTCGCGCGACCCTCGACGGTCACCGAGGTCGTGCCGAGTACCTGGCCTTGGACCGGCCGGGTGATCAGCGGGGTGAAACTCAGGCTGTCGTGCCGGAAGGTGCGTTGAGGCGTGAGAGGCGAGGTGTTGCCGGCCTCGTCGTGGGCAGCAACCTTGATCGAGTGCTCCACTCCATCTTCTGGCGGATAGGGAAGCTCGACGATGTAGTTGCCGTTCTCGTCCGCGGTGTCGCGGGCGATGATCGTGTGCGTGTCGGGATGCTCGAAGACCCAGATCTCTGCACCTGGTTCTGCGGTACCTCGGACCGTGACCACATGTGCGGTCACCAGGCTCCCGGGCAGAGGGAACGAGATGGTGGGAACACCAGGGGCCGTGTCGTCGATCTCGAAGTCCCATTCGAAGGTGGTGCATCCGTTGGCCGGGAATGCGCATGCCCTCGCGCGAGCGAGGAAGGGGGAAGCGCTCTCGCTCAGAGGGTTGGTCGGGATGAACTCGATCGCGCGCCAAGATTCCGGCTCGTCGTCGGGCTCGTTCAAGCGCGATACCCCCGGGACGGGGTTACCGAAACGGTTGATCACTTCGAGGCGCGAGGGCTGCTTCAGCGGCCGGTCGAAGCGGGCCATCACGAGCGGAACGCGGTCAGAGCGCAGGCTGCCGCCGTCGCGCGGGAACAGCAGCCGGGCCTGAGGGTCGTTTACGCCAGCCGACGCAGGCAGCGGTGCCAGCACCGCCAACGCTACGAGCAGGATCTTGATATCGAACCTGGGGAAGTTGCCTCTCATGGTGCCCTCAATACCGTGATGACTATGGACTGCTCTACCGAGCGATTGCCGACGCGGTCGTTGGCGTAGACCTTGGCGACGAAGCGCCCAACGAACGGGGTCTGACTGGTGCGCCATCCGATGTCCGCGGCCGTTGGGCAAAGGTCGCAGATGGCTTTGACGCTCTGGATCCCTCGACCGATCAGGTCGTAGAAGTCCACCCTCACATCCTGAACCCCGATGTTGTCCGAGGCGGTCCCCGCGATCAACGGGGTCTGACCGGGAAGGAACACCTGGTTGTCAGGTGTAGTGATCTGAACCACCGGGGCTTGATCGTCAACCGTGTACCGCCGCACCGGCGAGAAGGGTCCGAAGTTGCCGGCCCGGTCACGCTGCCTGGCACGGATCTCGTTGGCGCCCGTGGGCGAGATGACCCGCGTGAACCAGGTTCCGTCAGATGCGACCGTAACGGTCGCGATGGTCAGGGCTCCGCGCGTGACGAATATGTCGGCCCCTGGCTCTCCCCTCCCCGCGATGAGGGTGTCCGATGGGGCGAGGAGGGCTCCCTCGGTCGGGATCAGGATCTCGGGCTCGATCGGGGCCTGCTGATCCACCGTGAACCGGCGCACCGTCGCTGGACTGGGATGGCCAGCCGCATCGAAGACCCTCGCGGTGACGGCGTGGGCACCGATGGCCATCGACAGCTGGATGCTCCAGGTGCTGTCGCCGTTGACGGTCAGACTGGCCAGCGTCGATCCCTCGTCTAGGTACAGGGTCGAACCGGGTTCAGCCAGCCCAGAGAAGCGAACCAGCGTCTGGTTGGTTGCCGAACCCTCCGCTGGCGTCCCGATGAACGGAGCCGCCGGAGCGACGGTATCGACGACGACATCGATGCTCGGAGACGGTGAGCTCTGGATGTTCGATCCGTCGATCGCCACCGCCCGGACGCTGTGAGATCCGTTAGCCAGAGGGATATCGATCTGCCAAGAGCCTGTAGGCGAGGTGGTCGTCTCGTAGTTCGCCCCGCTCGGAGAGACCTCAAGTCGGACCACGACGCTAGGTTCAGCGCTACCTTCGAACCTCACCGGGGTTGCTGAGACCGTCGCACCCGAGGTGGGACTTGAGATGCTTGGGGTAGCGGGAGCTTCGGGGGAAGCCGGTCCTATACCGACAGGCGCGGCGAGACCCGCCCCTGCGTGGAGAGGCGTGATGGCAGGCGCAGCGGGCGCCGCGGTCGCCACCTGGGGAAGGAGCAGACTCGTCATGGCGATGATTGCGACGCCGGAGACGGCCTGGCGGGCCGCTCGGCGGGGACGCATGTACCCAAGGATTCCATATCGGATTCATGACTCCTGCCCACAGATGGGAAGATGTCCGGTTCTCAACGGCCCTATCCGGCATAGGTGAACCGTCCGGACAGATACTGGGCACCGAGGCCGTTCCTGAATGCGCTTAGGAGGCGGCCTTCGCGACCCTCCGGGGAGCCGCATAGGCTCGCGGCGTGGCCAACCTCGAACCTGTCCGTAAGCAGACACCAGACGAAGCGCGTCAGAGCATCCGCATGACGGCCGACCGCCTGCTGGTCAGGCATGACGACGACGACGAGAAGCGCTCCAGGGGAGGCCTGCTGATCCCAGCGACCGCCCAGCAAGACAACCGACG
>JBKHYG010000087.1:0-7766 GCA_046565595.1 Actinomycetota bacterium
GCGTCGGGAGCCTCGGCGGCGACGGCGAGGGCTATCGCGCCGGTGCCCGTGCCGACATCGACGACGGTGGGACGATGCTCTCGCACGCATCGTTCGCGCGTGAGAGAGATCGCGCGCTCTGCGACGAGCTCGGTCTCCGGGCGAGGAACCAGCGCCCCCGGACCCACCGAGAGCGTCAGGCCACGGAACCGTTGCGTGCCGATGATGTAAGCCAGCGGCTCCCGCCGTTCCCTGCGTGCAAGCATCTCATCCAGGCGCGCCGACTGATCGATCGAGAGGGCATCGTCGCGATGCGATACGAGCGTCGACCGCGGCAACCCCAGCACTTCGCAGAGGAGCCACTCGGCATCTACCCGCGGACTCGGAACGCCAGCTCGTTCGAGGCGACCGGTCGCCTCGGCCAGGACATCCGAAACCAACCCGATCATCAGCCCTGCGCCAACGCTTCGGTTCGTTCGGCCATCGACATGGCCTCTACCAACTCATCCAGATCGCCGGTGAGGACCTCGGTCAGGCGATACAGGGTCAGACCGATCCGATGATCGGTCACGCGGTTCTCCTTGAAGTTGTAGGTGCGGATCTTCTCGCTTCGGTCCCCGCTTCCGACCTGCCCGCGCCTCTCTGACGCCTGCGCCTCCTGCTGTTCGCGGACCGCGCGCTCATACAGGCGGGCGCGCAGGATCCTCATCGCCCGTTCGCGGTTCTGAAGCTGGCTGCGTTCCTCTTGGCAGGCGACGACCTCGCCGGTGGGCCGGTGAGTGATCCTTACGGCCGAGTCGGTGGTGTTGACGCTCTGTCCGCCCGGGCCGCTGGATCTGTAGACATCCACATCCAGATCGCTCGGATCGATCTCGACCTCGACCTGATCGGCTTCGGGCATGACCGCCACCGTGGCGGTCGAGGTGTGGATGCGCCCCTGGCTCTCGGTGGCTGGGATGCGTTGGACGCGGTGTACGCCGCTCTCGAACTTGAAGCGACTGAAGGCCGCCTTGCCGCGGACCTCGAAGGTGATCTCTTTGAAGCCGCCGTGTGGCCCCGGTTGAGCGGTCAGGATCGCCGTCTTGAAGCGTTTGGTCTCGGCGTACCGTTGATACATCTCGAACAGATCGCCGGCGAACAACGCCGCCTCGTCTCCGCCCGCGGCAGCGCGGATCTCGATGATCACATCCCTCGCGTCCCTCGGATCCTTGGGCGCGAGTTGCTCACGCAGCGCCGTCTCGAGATCCGACATGGCCCTCTCGGATGCTTCGAGTTCTTCACGCATCGTCGCAGCGTCGTCTCCCGAGAGGCCTTCGAGCATCTCGCGCGCAGCCTGCGCGTCGCCCGAAGCCTGCTGATGAGAGTTGAAGGTGTCCACGATCGGTCGCAGATCAGCGAGTTCGCGTCCGAGATCGCGCAGCCTGGACGGGTCGCGCGCGACATCCGGGTCGGCCAACGCGGCCTCGATCTCGGATGCGCGTGCGACGACCTCCCGCAGGCGCGCGGTCAAGCGTTCATCGAGCATCGGTTGGGCCGAGACTAGCCCGCCTGTTCGCCCTCGATAACGGGCGATCCATAGTTCGGAACCATGGAGCGTTCCTCCATCGGCAACAACTGCTCGAAGGAGCGCACCGCAACCTCGACCATCTCTGCCCTAGGTGTCCTGGTGGTGATCTTCTGGAGCCAGATCCCGGGCTTCATCAGGGCGCTCACCCACCACCTATCACCTTTGCTGGCCCCGAGCCGTAGGAACTCGTAGCTGATCCCAGCGATGATGAAGATCCCGACGACGCGTTCGGTGATCTGCAGCCATACCGCTGGTCGGCCGAGCAGCGAGTAGAAGACGATGGTCAGCAGCATCGTGATGATCAGGAAGTTCGTTCCGCAGCGAACATGCTCGGTCGGGTACTTCATCACCGCGTCCGGTGTGAGGCGTGGCTCGCGGTTCTCGTAGGCGTGGATGGTCTGATGCTCGGCGGCGTGGTACTGGAAGACCCGCCTGATCTCGCCGAACAGGGATATCGCAAGCAGGTAGCCGACGAAGATCAACAGGCGGATGATCGCCTCCTTGATCGCGGCCCCCGAAGACGACTGAGACGGCCCCTGCTTCAAGATGTTGGAAAGGACATTCGGCAGCACGATGAAGATGCCGATGAACATCGTGACGCTGAGCGCGATGGTGCCGCCCATCTGCTTGCGGTTCAAACGCTGCTCTTCTTCCATCGACTGCGAAGCAGCGATGGACATCGCGCGCATGCCGATGTTCAAGGCATCAGCCATCACGCTTATGCCCCGCAGGAACGGCCGCCGGAAGATCGGTCTGCGATCAGCCAGCGAGCGAACCGGATGTTTCTCGACCCAGATCCCACCGTCGGGCCGACGCACGGCTACGGCCCAGAACTCGGGGCCGCGCATCATCACGCCTTCGAGGACCGCCTGCCCGCCGTAAGCGGGCGGAGGTGGCTCCTCGGTCACGGTCAGGGCTTCTTCTTGGCGTACCTACGCTGGAAGCGCTCGACCCGCCCACCGGAATCCAGCAGCTTCTGCTTGCCGGTGAAGAACGGATGGCACTGCGAGCACAGCTCGACATGGATCTCCGAGCGGGTCGACCTGGTCTGGAACGAGTTACCGCAGGTGCAGGTGACGGTGCACTCGGTGTACTCGGGATGGATCTCTGCCTTCATGTTTCCCTCCGGGACTCAGTCCACATTCTTCATCTTGCTGATCTCGATCAGCAACTGGGCGTTGTTCTCGGTTGACATCATCTTGTCCCGCAGCAGTTCCATCCCCTGGCGAGGCTCGAGGGCACTCAGCAGACGGCGCCAACGCCAGACCAATGGCAACTCTTCCTGGGAGTAGAGCAACTCTTCCTTGCGGGTAGATGATGCTTCGATGTTGATGGCTGGGTAGATCCGTTTCTCCGCGAGGCTGCGGTCGAGACGGATCTCGGAGTTACCCGTCCCCTTGAACTCTTCGAAGATGACCTCGTCCATCTTGGACCCGGTCTCGATGAGGGCGCTGGCGATGATCGTCAGCGAGCCGCCCTCCTCGATGTTTCGAGCCGCACCGAAGAACCGCTTCGGTGGGTACAGCGCCCCGGAGTCGACACCACCAGACAGGATGCGCCCGCTGGCCGGCGCGGCCAGGTTGTAGGCGCGAGCCAAGCGGGTGATCGAATCGAGCAGGATCACGACATCACGCCCCTGCTCGACGAGTCGCTGCGCTCGGGCTAGGACGAGCTCGGACACCTGGGTGTGGTCATCGGCGGGACGGTCGAAGGTAGAGAACACGACCTCGTTGGCCTTCACGGTCCGCTGCCAGTCGGTGACCTCTTCGGGACGCTCATCTACCAGCAGGACGATGATGTGAGCCGACGGGTCGTTGGCGGCGATCCCGTTCGCGATCTGCTTCAGCACCGTCGTCTTGCCAGCCTTCGGAGGCGAAACGATCAGTGCGCGCTGACCCTTGCCCTGCGGCGCGATCAGGTCAACGACCCGTTCGGTGATCGCCCTCGGACCCCACTCGAGCCGGAAACGCTCGGTGGGGAACAGAGGCGTCAGATCCTTGAAGTCGGGGCGACGCCTGGCCATGTCGGTGTCCTGGCCGCCGATCTGCTCGATCTTCAGGACCGCGTTGTACTTCTCGCCCTCGCGAGCGAAACGCACCCAAGCGGCGACCTCGTCGCCGCGGCGCAGCCCCATCCGCCGGATGATCTGCTGGGGAACATACCCATCGCGGCCGGTCTGCAAGTAAGAGCCGATGCGAACGAAGCCATATCCATCGGGCATGACCTCGAGGATCCCGGTGAGCAGCTCCGCCCCTTCGGCCTTGAGTTCCTCGCTGCTCCATTCCCGATCGCCGACCTGCGGCAGCCTTCCGCCGCCACCACCGCCACCGCCGCCGCCGCGGCCCTTCTTGCGGTTGCGCCGACGCTCTCGGCGTTGCTGGTCTCGGTTGTTCCCGCCGCCACCGCCGCCCCCTCGACGCTCACGCTGATCGTTGCGGTAGTCGTTACGACGGTCCTGCCCGCCGCGATCCTGCTGCGCAGCGCGGTCCCCGCGCTGCTCGTCATGGGATCGACCGCGTTGACCTCCCTCGTCTTGGCGGTCGCTCCGCTTGGGCTCTGCCGAGCGCTCGGCGGTCTTCTCGGCTCGCTCTCCGCTGGGCTTGGCGGGCCTGGTCTTTGCCGCGCCATTCGACGAACCTCGATCGACGATCGCCGCGATCAGATCCGCCTTCTTGACGCCCTTGGTCCTGCTGACCCCGCGATCGGCTGCGATCTTCTGCAGCTCGGCGACGGTCTTGGACTTGAGTTCTTCAGTGGTTGCCAACATGTGCTCCTACTCGTGACGAGTTCAACCCTCGTCGAGGCTCTGGCCGGCCTTCGCCCAATCCTCAGCGAACCGTTCCAGACCGATGTCGGTCAGCGGATGCTTGATCAGGGCTCGGAACACCGATGACGGCATCGTCGCAACATCTGCGCCGATACGAGCGGAGTCAGCCACATGTTGAGGAGATCTGAGGCTCGCAGCCAGGACCTTGGTTGGATAACCCTGGGTTCGGAAGACCTCGACGATCTCGGCCAACAGGCCAACGCCATCGTTGCCGGTGTCGTCCACGCGACCGAGGAAGGGGCTCACATAGGTGGCGTTCGCTCGGGCGGCGAGGACCGCCTGCGTCACCGAGAAGCATAGCGTCATGTTCGTCTGGATGCCCTCAAGGGCTAGTTGAGAGGCCGCTGACAAGCCAGGAGGCGTCAGAGGGAGCTTCACGACCAGGTTCTCCGCGAGCCCTGCGAGGTCTCGGCCCTGCTCCAGCATCCCCTCTGTGTCCGTGGCCACGACCTCGCCGCAGACCGGACCGGCCACCTCGGCGCAGATCTCTTTCAGCCGCTGGCGGATCGGTACACCTTGCTGGGCGGCAAGAGACGGGTTGGTGGTCACGCCAGAGAGCACACCCCAAGCGTTGATCTCTCGGATCTCTTCGATATCGGCTGTGTCTAACCAGAGTTCCATGAGGGACTCCTTCGCAGGATTTCTTCGGATCTGCGTCAGCTTCGAGATGCGTCAACCGCAGCATCGATGACGATGTCGATCACCGCCGACAGGCTCGCGTCCAGGGTCTCGTTCGATACGACCGGGACACCGCTGGCTTCCGCCTGCGACCGGATGTGCGCCTGGATCTTCCTGATGTTATCGAAGTGCGCGAGGTACCGTTCGACCGGCCGTGCACGCGTGTCGTGTGCCCGGACCTGGAAGTGGCCTCTATGCAGGTTCTCGTCCTCGACGACCACGACCACCTGAACTATCACAGCATCGGCCCGGAACGGCTCCAGGTTGAGCAGGCCCGGAACGATGTGTGCTCCCTCGATGATCTGATCGGTTCGTTCTGCGATGGCGCGCCGGATCATGGACTCCACCCCGGCTGCTACCGCGGCGGCCTGGTCACGGAAACCCAGCAGGACCTCATCGTCCCCTTCGGTCACCTTCCCCTTTACGACACCGGCCGCGTCGAAACTCGAGGTGTACAGGGTCGGCTGGAACTCCTGTGAGAAGACCCCCTTAAGGACCTCACGGATGGCGTCGGTCGAAAGGACCCGCGGGATGCCCAGGCGGGCACCCAACTGAGTCGCGAGCGTCGACTTGCCAGCACCGGTCCCGCCGCCGATCAAGATCACCAGCGGTCGATCGAGATGGGTCGCGGTCTCCCACTTCTCGTATGCCTCGGCGCGATCCTCTCCCTCCTCTTCCAGCAGGACCTGTCGGGCAAGTTCACGGAGATCCTTGGTCGAGATGCTTCCTCGGCGCTCGTCCAGCAAGCGGTCCTCGATGATCTCGGCGACGCGGTAGGCCCGGAGCGGACGCAGGCCGCTCGCCGCGATGGCGTTGGCCATCAGGCCCTTTGAGTAGGGCAGGCCGTACTCACCTTCGCGCACGAAGACGATGGAGCGTCGAGGTTCACGCGTTGACATGGGTCAGAGGATCGCGTCGGCGACCCGGGAGAGCGAGGATGCTTCGTCGGCCGCGACGGGAACATTGTCGCACAGGACGACCCGCCAGCCGCGGGCCTGCGCGTAACTCGCCGCGACATCGATCCCGGCGGCCTTCACTTCGGTCAGCAGCGTGTCGGGTGCCGCCCCGAAGGAGTCAAGGTCAGCGCGAAGTGCTTGGCGATCCGAGAGCGACCTGGTGATGCCGACGCACCTGGCTCCCAGCGACTCGATCCGATCGACCATCCGTTCATGGGCCCAAGCAGGTGCGGTGGTCGCCAGCAGCACCGATGCTCCCTGGATCGGTTCGAGCGGTTCGAGTTCGAACACCGTGCGTACCGCGAGCGGCATCTCGAGTTCGAGGCGCGCGTAGCGCTGTTCAATCTGGTGTAAACGCCGCGAAGGCTCGTATCCGGGAGCGTCGGTGGCCGTGAGGATCATCGCATGAGCGTCGATGAATCTGATGTCGCAGAGACCCGAGTAGAGGTCCTCGTCGGTGGTCGCCGCGCCGATGACCAAGACCGTTGAATCACCGGAGGCGGGAGGTATGGCGGTTCCCGAGCCTTCCAGGAACATCACATCGTGGGGTTCCTTCTCTGCCAACTCGATCGCCTCGTGCACCGTGTGCGTGTACGGCTGGCCGTTCAAGCCTGCTCCCCCGCGTCGCGCTCCCACCGTCGTGCACCGGGCGACGATCGCGTCCTCGTAAGCGTCGGTGCTGGCATGTTCGCCGGCTTCGGCGAGCGCGATCAGCGTCTCGACGCTCAGAGGCCGTTCCGCACCTCGGGTCACCACAGGTTCTGGCGGCCCTCCTCTGCCCATCGCGACGATCAAAGGAACCTGGCCGCGGCGGCGGGTCTCTCGAGCAAGTTCGGCGCAGATCGCGGTCTTGCCGGTCCGCTTGCCGCTACCGATCACCGAGATCGTTCGCCGAGAACTCAAGCGCGGGCGCTCGGGCGGATCGAGATTGAACCCGCGGCCCTGATACCTGACACCTCTAGACAGAGCGACGGATGCCAGCATCATGCGGTCCGACGACCCGAGCACCGGCGCATCCGACAGATCCAGAACGACCTCGGGGGCGAAGCGGTCCAGCGCCTGACGGAGACTGCTTACCAAACTCGCACCCACCTCGAGATCGATCTCGGGCAAGATGGGTTCGCCCTTGAGTTTCTCTTTACCGCCGAGGAAGGCCGCTCCGACGACCGCGTGTCCGGCGGCTGTGGCGGCGGCTACGGCCTCGCGGGTGACCGGCGGGTAGTGCTCTCCATCGACGAGCACGACCGTCCGCATCAGACCCCCTGAGGGTCTTCGCTTATCAGCGTCTCGAGTTCCCTGTGGTACTGCTCACCGGAATCGATGTCGAAGTGCGCGATCTTCTGGCTGGGTCCGAAGGGAAGCTTCTGCGTGATGGTCACCTCGGAGCCGACGACATGCACGATGTTGTAGGCGGGCCGCGTGTGGCCGCGCACCTTGAGGCTGGCCGCGGTGCCCGCGTTGGCGATGTAGAGGTCCTCCAACCGCCAGACCCAAGGCACATGTTTGTGTCCGGTCAGCGCGAGTCCCACTCCGCTGCGGATCAATACCTCTAGCAGATCGCCAGCATCGGCGACGGTGCTTCGTTCGCGGCCTGCTCCCGGTATCGGCATCAGGTGATGATGGTGCGCGTAGATGCGAAGCCGCGCGGGCTGTGCGAACTGTTCGATGATCCAAGGGTATCTCTCGCGCCCGATCTGGCCTTCGTTGAGGTCGGGTTCAGACGAGTCAGCTCCGACCACGATGATGTCCTCTGGGAGCT
>JBKHYG010000088.1:0-3058 GCA_046565595.1 Actinomycetota bacterium
ACGGTCGCCTGCGGGCTGGTAGTTGGACAGGTCCAGACGAAGCCGACATTCGTGCACGCGTAGTAGGTGCTGCCGGCAGCCGTCAGTTTGGCCTTGACGGTCGTGGCAGCTGAATCAAGCGTGAACACCACTGCGTCCACATTCGTGGGTGTGGTCAGGTTCAGTGTGTATGAGATCGCCGAGACGACATAGCCAGAGATGCCTCCGGAGCCTGATCCTGCCGTGCTCGACGGGACCGTGTTGCTGGCCGTCAGACCGTTTGCGGCGCTTCCTGCTGCGACAGCCACAAGCGCCAGTACTATCAGTCGGATCCGCATGTTCGTCCTCCTAGGGAAAGCTCCTAGAGGCGAACATCGGCGCCGACCCGTACGCACGACATGGCGAGACTGAGGTACGCGGTGGTCAGAAGGGACTAGCCAGACGGGGCATCTAGGACGATCGTGACTGGACCATCGTTGATCGACGCAACCTGCATGACCGCCCCGAACCTGCCTGACTGAACCCGCAGGCCTCTAGCTGCGAGGGAAGCGATCACAGCCTCACAGAGCGGTTCGGCGATCTCTGGGCGTGCAGCCGCCACGAAGCTTGGCCGCCTTCCGCGAGCCACATCGGCAAGCAGCGTGAACTGGCTGACGACCAAGACCTCGCCGCCGACATCTATGACCGACCGGTTCATCGCTCTTACTTCGTCGGCGAAGATCCGTAGCTCGGCCGCCTTCCTCGCAAGCCACTCGACCTGATCGTCGTCGTCACCGTCGGCGACCCCCAGCAGGATCAGCAGGCCTCTACCGATCTTGGCGATCGGCTCTCCCTCGACCTCTACCGTCGCGGAACGGACCCTGGTGACTACGGCGCGCATCTAGCGAGCTGAGCGCGGTACGACTCGGTCCGCATCGAAGACCCCGTCGATCCTGCGTAGCGCTGAGAGGACGGTATCGAGGTGTGTAGCGTCTGGCAGTTCGACGGTGAATCGCAACGCCGCCTGGTGGGCCCGGCGGTCAGAGTGGGTCTGACTCTCGGTGATGTTCACCCCGAGGTCGCTCAGCGTCTCGGTCACATCACGCAACAGCCTCGTGCGGTCTAGTGCTCGCACCACGATCGCGACGCTGAAGGCTCCCTCGACCGCGTCGGCCCAGCCGACCTCGAGCATCCGTTCCTCTTCCTCGCCGAGTGCGCCGATGTTTGGGCAATCGGCCCGATGGACGCTGACGCCGCGGCCACGCGTGACGAACCCCACCACGGGATCGCCCGGCACCGGCGTGCAACACTTGGCCAGACGAACCAGCGCCGAATCGAGGCCCGGTACCACGATCCCTGAATCCGAAGGGCGCCGCAGTCTGCTGGGCTTGATCGCGGGTGCCAGGATGTCCTCATCGTCGGCCACCTCGTGCTCGAGACGCTGCACGACCGTGGTGGCCTGCAGGTGCCCCTCACCTATCGCAGCTTCCAGCGCCTCGAGTGACTCGTGACCGAGTTCCCTAGCCACCGCTTGAAGCGTGTCCGAACCGAGCGTCGCCTGGATGGGAAGGCCGCTGCGCCTGATCGCGCGCACGAGCTCATCGCGGCCGCGCTCTTGGGCTTCCTCGCGGCGTTCCCGCGAGAACCAGTGCCGGATCTTGGAGCGTGCACGGTTCGTCTTGGCGTAGCCGAGCCAATCGCGGCTGGGGCCGGCCCCGGGCGACCTCGAGGTGATGATCTCGACGACATCACCACTGCGAAGTTGCGCTCCCAGAGGCGCGAGGCGTCCATTGACGCGAGCACCCACGCATCGGTGGCCGACATCGGTGTGGATCGCGTAGGCGAAGTCGATGGCCGTAGCGCCTCGCGGGAAGGCTCGGACCTCACCCTTGGGGGTGAAGACGAAGACCTCGTCTTGGTAGAGATCGACGCGAAGGCGCTCGAGGAATTCGCCCGGATCTTCGGCGTCCTGCTGCCATTCCATCATCTGGCGGACCCAAGCCAGATCCTCTTCGGGGGTCCGTTTCGCGCGAGGATCCTTGTATTTCCAGTGTGCGGCAACCCCGTATTCGGCCAGTTGGTTCATCTCTTCGCTGCGGATCTGAACCTCGATCTCGCGACCGCCGGGACCGGCAACCACCGTATGTAGCGATCTGTAGCCGTTCAACTTCGGCATCGCGATGTAGTCCTTGAAGCGGCCCGGGATCGGCTTCCACAGTTGGTGAACGGTCCCCAAGGCGCCGTAGCAGTCGCGGATATCAGGAACGACCACGCGGATCCCGATCAGATCGTAGATGTCCCCGAACTCTCGCTCGCGCATCCGCATCTTCTGGTAGATCGACCAGTAGTGCTTGGGCCGACCCGACAGTTGCGCCTTGATCTTCTGCTCCGACAGCGCCGCGTTCATCTTGTCGAGGACCTCGTCGACGATCCGTGCGCGTTCGGGTTGGCGCTCCTCGACCATCCGATGCAGTTCAGAGAACTGTTGTGGATACAGGATCTTGAAGCTCAGGTCCTCTAATTGCCATTTGATCTTGTGGATCCCCAAGCGGTGGGCGATGGGCGCGTAGACCTCGAGCGTCTCGGTCGCCTTGCGTTCCTGCTTCTCGGCAGACAGAGGGTGGATGGTCTTCATGTTGTGGAGTCGGTCGCAGAGCTTGATCAAGATGACGCGCAGATCCTTGGCGGTCGCGAGCATCATCTTGCGGAGCGTCTCGGCCTGCTGAGCTTCGCGCGAATGCAGGGTGAGTGCGTCGATCTTGGTGACGCCATCGATGAGGAAGGCGACATCCTCACCGAAGACCTCGGTGATCTCTTCCAGCGTCACCGGCGTGTCCTCGACGACATCGTGCAACAGGGCTGCCTCGAGGGTGGCGGTATCCATGCGCATCTCCGCCAGCAGTTCGGTGACCGCCACCGGATGGTTGATGAACTCTTCACCGCTCTTTCGCTTCTGGCCCTGGTGGTGGGTGTCCGCGAACCGGTAGGCGGTCTCCACACGCCTCAGATCAGCGTTCGGGTTCCCGTCACGGACGGCACGCAGCAAACGGTCGAGCTGAGGCTCGAGGGGCCGGCGTCTGGCGAAGACGCGTGCTAGCCC
>JBKHYG010000089.1:0-1691 GCA_046565595.1 Actinomycetota bacterium
CACGACTAGCAAACGAGAACCCGGATAAGACGGTCGCCTTCTTGGAGGACACGGTCTGCTTCTGCGCGACCATGAACCGGATCGATCTGCCGCATGTCGTGTGGGCTCTCGAGAACCTGGTGGAAGGGACCGTGGTGAACCCGATCCGGGTTCCCGCAGATGATGCCGAGTGGGCGCGGGTCGCTCTGGATCGCATGCTGGCGATCCCCCGCTGACCTAACCGCTGGACCCACTGATCTAGCCGCTCTTGATCCTCTGATCTAGCCGCTATCGATCAGGCCTCGATCGATGTCGCGCGCGATCTCGAGGGTCAGAGGCCGGACCCGATCCAGGTGTTCCAGAGGCTCCATCTTCCAGCCTCCGAGGCACAGATCGCCTGCCCGTTCGTCCCGAACCAGGGCCGTCCTTAGGGCACGCAAGGGAAGTTTCTGGTTGACCGACCTCTGCAAGGCGACCGTCTGGCCCCCGAAGGTCCCGATGATCTCGTCGCGGCGCCATTGCTTCGGCGGGAACGGCAGGAAGCGCCCCCTCTTGGCTTTGCGGCTCAGGTAGCCCGGGTCGAAGTGGCTGACGAAGGAGGCCAGGTGCTCTGTCATCCGTCCGGGATCATCAGGCGCCTGCTCGCCAGGTAGCAGGTGACTGACTACCAGCCCCGCGTCTTCTGCCGGGGTCAGGTAGTGGATCTGAACGGCGCGGATCTGGGTACCGACCGCGCGAACATCACCCACGAAGACGGTTCCCTTCCAGTCCGGGGCGGGTATCGCTACCAGAGGGAAGGTGACCTTGGCGGCAACCTCTTCCAAGCGCGGCGGCATGCCGCGAGATTAGCCCTACCGGTCGAGTTCGAGGTCTACCGCTGTCTGTCGAAGCAGCAGATCGATCCACCTCGATCCGGCGAAGCTCTCTTCAGGTGTCGCAGGACGCTGCTCGACCAGGGCCGGGAGCATCGGGTGTGCGCGCAGGTTATCGACCGCGTCTGCATAGGCGACACCGAGCCGTGGGCCTCCACCGAAGGTGATGAGACTGCCGGTCCGAGCCGAGCTGGCCACGATCACCACGACGCAACGCGGAACCTTGACCGCCTTACCGGCGATCCCGGCCAGCGAGGCCGCCCTGATGGCAGCATCATCCAGCCGGCTAGCGAACAGCGGGTCTAGCAGCGAGTCACCGAAGGCGTCTAGGGCTTCGTGCATCGCCAGGTAGTCGGTGACGGCCTCGCCAGCGGCGTGTTCGGGTTCACCCGCGTCCCGCGAGCCCTTGTCCAGCAGACTGGGGTAGCCGGGATGACGGAACAGGGAAGAGAGGATCTCGTCGGCGAAGTACCCGACGGAGGGACCAACGCCGGTGACGCCGATGTCGTTGCGGGGGCCGAAGGCGAGGGCTGCTCCGATGATGCTCATGTGCCCTTACCAACGAGCCAGGTCACGATGCGTGGCGGGGCCGAGCGACATCGGCGTATAGACACCTCTGCCCGATTTGGCTACCAACGCGGGCGCACGCCCTCTGCGAGTTGGCGACTCGGTTTCGCCGGCCACGCATCGCGTGACTCGACTACTCGGCCTCGCCGGTCACGCCTTCCTGGAGCGCATCCCAAGCGAGGACGGCGCACTTGATACGCACCGGATACTTGACGACGCCCTTCAGCGCGACCAGGTCGCCGAGTTCGTCGTCGCTCATCGCTTCGTCGCCGC
>JBKHYG010000090.1:0-16073 GCA_046565595.1 Actinomycetota bacterium
CCGCTTCGGAGCCCTTCAGGCGGGGCAGGTTCTCGAGTACCGCGGCCTTCACCTCAGGGAGCGTGACGCGATCCTGGGGGCGGCTCGGTCCTGCCATCGACGGAACCACCGTCGACAGGTCGAACTCGAGGAGTTCGGGATATCGAGGTTCGGGGGCGTCTTTAGTGGCGAACAGGCCTTGGGCCTTGCAGTAGGCCTCGACGCGATCGATCAGCTCTTGGGACCGTCCGGTGCCACGCAGGTACCCGAGGGTCTGCTCATCCACGGGGAAGAAACCCTCGGTGGCTCCGTACTCGGGGCTCATGTTCGCAACCGTAGCCCGGTCCGGCACGCTCAGCGCGCCCAATCCGGGGCCGAAGAACTCGACGAGCTTGCCGACGACGCCGTGCGCGCGCAGCAGCTGCGTGAGCATCAGCACCATGTCGGTCGCCGTGGCGCCCTCTGGCAGCGCGCCGGAGAGCCGAACACCCACGACCGGTGGAACGGCCATGGTCACCGGCTCACCCAACATCGCGGCTTCGGCCTCGATGCCGCCCACACCCCAGCCCAGCACGCCGACGCCACCGATCATGGTGGTGTGAGAGTCCGTGCCGACCAGGGTGTCGGGGAAGGCGATGCCGTCGCGCTCGCTGACCACATCAGCCAGGAACTCGAGGTTCACCTGGTGGACGATCCCCGCTCCGGGCGGGACGGCGCGGAACCGGTCGAAGGCCCCTTGCGCCCAGCGCAAGAAGCGGTAGCGCTCCCGATTGCGAGTGACCTCCAGGGCCACATTCTGCGTGAAGGATTCGGGAGACCCGTAGGCGTCCACCTGTACCGAGTGATCGATCACCAGGTCCACGGGAACCTGCGGGTTGACCTTCTCTATGTCTCCCTTCCAGCGTTCGACACCGTTCCGCATCGCGGCCAGGTCCGCAACCACCGGGACGCCGGTGAAATCTTGCAGCACGACACGCCCGGGACGGAAGGGGATCTCGACATCCGAGTCCACGGTATCGGGCCAAGCCAGCAGAGCGTCGATGTGTTCTTGGCTGGCTCCTCTGCCCTGGAAGCGGATCATGTTCTCCAGGAGGATGCGGATCGTGTACGGCAACCTCGACAAGGTCGACTCGTCTGCGACGCTGGTCAGCGGGACGATGCGGACCTCTCCGCTGGCGGTCGTGAGACGATCGGTCATCAACGCTCCTTCGCGTGGGTTCGGTGGCTGCCCAGCCTAGCGGTCGTCGCTAGCAGGCGGACCGGACCGGTCCCGGTCCAGTGCTGAAGCCTGCCGGTAGTCCCCGTCCAGGTAGATGAGCGGCTCTCCGTCGGTGCTGTCTGCCCCGACGACCTCACCTATGTAGACCAGATGCGTTCCAGCCTGCACGGTTCGAGCCACCCGACAACGAACCGAAGCCAACGCTGCGGCAAGGACCGGGACGCCAGGATCCTCGAGGGTCCAATCGATCTCTGCGAACTTGTCGGCCGCCCTGGAGGCGAACAGTTCGGCTAGGGGCCGGTCGTCGGCTGCCAAGAGGTTCACGGCGAAGGAGCCATGCTCAGCTATCGCGGCCGAGGTTCGGCTCTCGGCGTTGGCGCATACCAGCACCATCGGCGGGTCTATGGAGACGCTCGTGAAGGCGGTCGCGGTCATGCCGGCCGGCCCCCCGTCAGCGTTCATCGAGGTGATCACGGTCACTCCGGCAGCGAAGCGACGCATCACCCCTTTCAGGCGTTCCGGCAGTGCGTTGGCCTCCATGGGTAGGGGTTCTATCATGGGCGCCATGCCGCAATGGGTAGATGTCGTCGCCGAGGACGACCTGGAAGAGGGAGAACCGGTCCTGGCCGATGCGCTGGGAACCGAGGTCTGTCTGGTGTTGGCTGATGGGGATGTCTACGCCTTGCAGAACGATTGCCCCAACGACGGTCAGCCGTTGGGTGAGGGCGAGATGCAGGGAGACACGGTCCTGGTGTGCCCGAAGGGGGACGCCCACTTCGATGTGACCACCGGCGAGGCCCTGAAGGGTTGCGAGACAGATCTGGAGACCTTCGAGGTTCGCGTCGTCGGCGGGGTCGTTCAGGTCGGCTTGGAGTGACAGCCGACAGCGACCTGTTCGCTCACGGGCGCCTTATCGTCCATGGAGCTCGTGAGCACAACCTCAAGGATCTGCACCTCGAACTCCCTCGCGATCGTCTGATCGTCTTCACCGGGCTGAGCGGCAGCGGCAAATCCTCACTCGCCTTCGACACCATCTACGCCGAAGGGCAGCGCAGGTATGTCGAATCGCTGTCCGCTTACGCGCGCCAATTCCTCGGACAGATGGAGAAGCCCGATGTCGACTTCATCGACGGGCTATCGCCAGCGATCTCGATCGATCAGAAGACCGCTTCGCACAATCCGCGATCGACCGTCGGAACGGTCACAGAGGTTTACGACTACCTACGGCTCCTGTATGCGCGTATCGGCAAGCCCCACTGTCCCGAGTGCGGCCTCGAGATCGCCAGGCAGACGCCCGAGCAGATCTCCGACCGGATCGCCTCTCTCCAAGAGGGCACGCGGTTCCAGGTCCTCGCTCCGGTGGTTCGAGACCGCAAGGGCGAGTTCGAGCAACTCTTGGCGGACCTGTCCAAGCGCGGGTTCGCGCGCGCCAAGGTGGATGGCGAGGTTCGTGATCTCTCGGAACAGATCCGTCTAGACCGCTACTACCAGCACACGATCGAGGTGATCGTCGATCGCCTGGTGATGAAGGAGGGCATCGAGCGACGCTTGACCGAGGCGGTCGAGACCGCGGTCGGCCTGGCCGACGGCCTCGTCGCGATCGAGCTCGTCGATGAGGCCAGGACCGACCTATACAGCGTCCATCTCGCATGCATGGAGTGCGGCAGGTCCTTCGCCGAGCCTCAACCGCGCAACTTCTCGTTCAACTCTCCTTACGGTGCGTGTGAACGCTGCGATGGCCTGGGGACGCGGCTCGAGGTCGATCCGGAGCTGGTGGTCCCTGACGAAGATGAGGCGCTTGCCGATATGCCCTTCCATCCGTGGAAGTCGTCGCGTAGCGAGTATTTCCCGCGTTTGGTCCAAGCCGTCGCCACCTCGATCGGTGTCGAGATGGATGTCCGATGGAAGCGGCTGACCAAGACTCAACGCAAACGGTTCTTGTATGGCACCGGCGACGAGCAGGTGCATGTCCGGTACAAGAACCGCTATGGACGCACACGGCAATACTGGACCGCCTTCGAGGGGATCATCCCCTGGCTCGAGAGGGTCAGCGAGTCCACCGAGAGTGACTGGGCGCGCGGCAAGGTCGAGGCGTACATGCGTCGCGTCCCGTGTCCGGGATGTGATGGCGCGAGACTGAGACCGGAGTCGCTGGCCGTCACCCTGGGCGGCAAGAACATCTCGGAACTCTCGGCGCTGTCCATCGGGGACGCTGCAGCCTTCCTGGCGGGATTGACGCTCTCTCCGCGTGAGGCAACGATCGCAGCGCGGGTCGTCAAGGAGGTCAACGCCCGTCTGGGTTTCCTGCTCGATGTAGGACTGGAATACCTGACGCTCGATCGGAGTGCGGCGACCTTGGCCGGCGGCGAGGCGCAACGCATCCGCCTCGCGACCCAGATCGGTTCGGGCCTCGTCGGCGTCCTCTACATCCTGGACGAGCCGTCGATCGGACTGCACCAGCGAGACAACCACAGGCTGATCGAGACCTTGATCCGCCTACGGGATCTGGGCAACACGCTCATCGTCGTCGAACACATGAGGCCACCATCGATGTGGCCGACTACATCGTGGATATCGGCCCTGGCGCGGGAGAGCATGGCGGCAAGGTCGTCTACGAGGGCCCGGTCCAAGGGATCGTAGACGCGAGTGGTTCACTGACCGGCGACTACCTGGCGAAGCGCCGCAACATCCCGATCCCCGCGGAGCGGCGCGAACCTCGTGGCTGGCTCGAGATCCTCGGGGCACGGGAACACAACCTTCGAGAGGTCGATGCGCGGATACCCGTCGGCTGTTTCGTGACCATCACCGGGGTCAGCGGCAGCGGCAAATCCACGCTGATCTCTGACACGCTCCTGCCGGCCTTGATGCATCGGCTTCACGATTCCCGAACGGTGCCGGGCAAGCACAGGGCCCTGAAGGGGCTGGAGCATTTCGACAAGGTGATCGACATCGATCAATCTCCGATCGGTCGCACCCCTAGGTCGAATCCGGCGACCTACATCGGTGTCTTCGACCACATAAGGAAGCTCTACAGCGAGACTCCCGACGCGAAGGTTCGCGGCTACCAGCCCGGGCGGTTCAGCTTCAATGTCAAGGGCGGCCGATGCGAAGCCTGCCAGGGCGACGGACAGATCAAGATCGAGATGCATTTCCTGCCCGACATCTTCGTGCCCTGCGAGGTGTGCAAGGGGAAGCGGTACAACCGCGACACCCTAGAGGTGCGGTTCAAGGGTAAGAACATCCACGAGGTCCTCGAGATGAGCGTCGAAGAGGCGCTCGGCCATTTCGAAGCGATCCCGACGATCAAGCGGCACTTCCAGACGCTGATGGATGTCGGGCTCGGCTACATGAGGGTCGGTCAGCCTGCTACGACGCTGTCCGGAGGCGAAGCCCAGCGTGTGAAGCTCGCTTCGGAACTGTCCAAGAGGGCAACCGGGCGGACCATCTACCTGCTGGATGAGCCGACGACCGGTCTGCACTTCGAGGACATCAACAAGTTGCTAGGGGTCCTGCACCGTCTGGTCGATCAGGGCAACACGGTCGTGGTCATCGAACACAACCTGGATGTGATCAAGACCGCGGACTGGATCGTGGATCTCGGACCGGAAGGGGGGACGGGTGGAGGGCTGGTCGTCGCAGAGGGAACGCCTGAGACGGTAGCTGCGAGCGGCTCTTACACGGGAGAGTTCCTCGCGCCGATGTTGGAACCGAACAAGGCGGCGAAGAAGCCGGGCTCGAAGAAGCCCGGCTCGAAGAGACCGGCGGCGAAGAAGCCTGCGAAAAAGCCGGCGGCGACGAAGCCCGCGAAGAAGCCGGCCTCGAAGAAGACCTCAACCAGGGCTTCGGCCACCAAGGGACGCCGTTAGCCTGACCACCATGAGCGAGCCCACCGCCTACCTGGTCGACGGAGTGCGCACCCCTATCGGGCGCTATGGCGGTGCGCTCGCCGCCGTTCGACCCGACGATCTCGCTGCGCTGGTGGTCGGAGCCGTCGTGGCGCGGGCAGGCATCGATCCTGCTCTCATCGATGAGGTGATCCTCGGAGCGGCTAACCAGGCTGGGGAAGACAACCGGAATGTCGCTCGGATGGCCGTCCTGTTGGCCGGCCTGCCGGAGACCGTGCCCGGTTTCACGGTGAATCGGCTGTGCGCTTCGGGGCTCACTGCGATCGCGTCGGCTGCGCAGGCGATCCGGTCGGGAGAAGCTGACCTGATCGTGGCCGGCGGCGTCGAATCCATGACACGAGCACCGTTGGTGATGACCAAGCCGGGAACCCCGTGGGCCAAGCCTGGAGAGGTCGTCGACACGGCACTCGGATGGAGGCTCGTGAACCCGCGACTTGCCGAGCGACCGAAGGTGACCCTGACGATGGGAGAGACCGCGGAAGAGGTCGCCGCTCTCGACGGGATCGAGCGCGAGAGCTCCGACGCATACGCGCTACGGTCCCACGAGTTGGCGGTAGCGGCGGCCAAGGACGGAGCGTTCGACGACGACATCATCCCGGTCGAAACGCCGAACGGAACCGTGAGTGTCGACGAGGGGCCGCGGGCGGACTCGAGCATGGAACGGTTGGCGAAGCTCCGGCCGGTCTTCCGCGAGGACGGCATAGTCACCGCAGGTTCTTCGAGTCCGCTGAGCGACGGGGCGGGAGCGATCCTGGTCGCCAGCGAGGCCGCGGTACAGCGCTTCGATCTCAAGCCTCGGGCCCGTGTCGTCTCCTCAGCCAGTGCCGGAGTCGAGCCACATCTGATGGGTCTTGGCCCCGTGCCCTCTAGCCAACGGGCGCTGGATCGTGCCGGGTGGAAGGTCGAAGATCTGGACGCGGTGGAGTTGAACGAGGCGTTCGCGCCCCAGGTGCTCGCGTGCGTCTCTCGCCTAGGGCTGGACCTAGAGATCGTCAACGCTGAAGGCGGCGCGATCGCAATCGGCCATCCGCTCGGATGCAGTGGGGCCCGCTTGGCGATCACGCTGCTGGGGCGGCTCGAGCGCACCGGAGGTAGCCGCGGGCTAGCGACGCTCTGCGTCGGAGTCGGTCAGGGCAACGCGCTGCTCGTAGAGCGCATCTAGGGCACATGGGACGCCCGGAATGGGCCGTCCTGCCGACTGGAGCCATTCGCTCTCGCGCATCCGCAAGGTACGAGGACGCCCGAGGCGAATCTTCCGCGCATGAAGCGCCCGGTGCTCATCGCCCTACTGTTGATCGCAGCGGTGGATCCTGCCCAGGCCGCGCCCACCGCACAGGTGATCCAGTATCGGACAGCAAAGGCTGCCGACGGATACATGTCCACTTCCGCCGAGGGCAGCTTCCAGGTGATCTTCCTCCGGCCCGATGGCTCGAGTCCCGCGGGTTATGCGACCGGCTCGGGGATGCTCGCGACGCCTGCCCAGCCCGGGTTCTTCGATGCTTCCAAGCCGTGGGTGATCTTCAAGCACACCAAGCCAGACGGCAGCCTGGGTTGCTTCTCATCGATGAACCTCACCCCGCAGGCGCCGAGCGAGGTGATCGAGGTCGGCCGGTATCAGTTGATCGATCAGACCACGACGACTCACCAGGCCGTAGTGCTCCTGTCCGTTCCCTGCGCCCGGGGCTCGGATTCCGAAGCGGTTGCGCTCTGGTATGTACCCAGATACGCGGATCCCCCCGGCCAGTTCGCTTGGACGCTCCCCTTCTCTGGGGGCGCATCCGATCCCCGCGGAAGTGCCACGCTGCACGGCATCAACTACGACGCGTACTTCACCGTCTGCGGCGATGTATCTGGATGCTTGAAACCGGTAGCGCAGAGTTACTGGCGGATCTACGACGCCAACCTGACGATCTCGAAGTGATTCAGTCCCCGTCGCCGGCGGGGAGTGCATCCATCGTCCCGAACTCGCTCCAAGGTCGCTCGAGGATGAGCGTGCTCCCGGTCGCGATCGCGACGATCTTGTCCGAGCCGTTGGTCAGCTCCGCCCTCGTGATCGCGAGTCGGCGGCCCCGGTGGATGACCTCTGCCCGCAGCTCGCACCTTGCCCCATCTGGCAGCCAAGGCCTGAGGAACTGGATCTTGGTGTCGAGTGGCGCGCACGACCATCCAGCCGGCAGTGTCGTCGACACCGCTGCGGTCGAGACGATCTCGAGGGCAAGAGCCGTGATACCTCCATAGATCGTCGTCGCGGGAGAGGTGAACCAGCGATGCGCCGGTATCGACATCACGGCCGTGCCTTCGGACACCTTCTCGTTCATGATCCCCAACAGGCGCGCGATCGGAGGCCGAGGCCGTTCGCCTCGAGCCACCGCGGCGAACGCCTCCAAGCCAGGACGGGTGTCGTCCGGGGGCAGGTTCTCCTTGGCCGGCAGAGGTTGCAGGTAGGGCACCCCCGACTCGTAGCCAGGATCGTCGGCCAGGGGGATCTCGCCATCGGGCAGTTGGTCCAGAGGGATCGGCACCTTCAGCGTCACATAGCGGCTCGTGAGATGAGCGACCATGCGACCATCATCGTCGACCACGCTCGATTCGATGAGCCCCTGGAACGGACTCGAATCGATCACCGATGCGCGTGCAGCGAGCCGCCTCATGCCCACAGGCCTCAGATAGTTGATGGTGAGCTCGCTCGTCGTGATGACGACACCGGGTGGCAGCGTGGTAGCGAGCGCGGTTCCCAGGGCCGCGTCCGCCGGTAAGGCGACGACCCCGGGCGAGACGAACCCGCCTGCGATGCTGAACCAAGGAGACGGCGGCATGGCGAAGGCGCTCCGACCCGGTGCCCAGTCGGTGGGGATGTGACCACACAGGTAATGCGTGGGCGGACGGGGACTCCGGCCCTGGTTGATCAGATCCATGCGCTCCAGCCCGCTCAATCGCAGGACGCGTGGATCCGGATACGAGCCGAGTACAGGTAGATCGATCGGGTCTGACACGGGACGCAGGCTAAGCGGGACGCGGCAGGTGCGTACCGGTACCATCAGTTGGGTGGCAGCGAAGTTGATCAAGCCCACCGGGATCCCGGATGAGCCCGGCTGCTACCGCTTCGCTGACGAGCACGGTCGAGTCCTGTATGTAGGTAAGGCACGATCTCTGCGGAGTCGCATCGCGAACTACTTCCAGCCTCTCAACCTGCTGCACCCCCGCACCGCTCTGATGCTCGAGCGGGCGGCGACCGTGGACTGGATCGTCACAGCCAATGAGGTCGAATCGCTGCACCTCGAGTACAACCTCATAAAGACGCACCAGCCGCGCTACAACATCAAGTATCGAGACGACAAGAGTTACCCCTATCTGGCTATCTCTGGCGGCGCGGAGGTACCGAAAGCTTTCGTTTCCAGAGCCGCACCCCGCAAGGGGGTACGCCGCTTCGGGCCTTACGCGCACGCGTACGCGATCCGCGAGACGCTCGATCTCCTCCTCAAGACCTTCCCGGTGCGGACCTGCCGAGACGGCGTCTACAAGAGGGCGGAACGGCTGGGTCGAGCTTGTCTGCTGTACGACATCGGCAAGTGCGTCGGGCCCTGTGCCGGTCACGCCACGCTGGATGAGCATCGCGCGGTCGTAGATGGCTTGATCGAGTTCCTGGACGGCGACACCGATGCTGTCGTCGAGCGACTGCGTACCGACATGCAGCAAGCCTCGGACTCGCTCGAGTTCGAGCGAGCCGCGCGCTTGCGAGACCAGTTGCAGAGCGTCGAGCGGGTGATCGAGAAACAGCTGGCCGTCAACGATCGGCGCGAGAGCTTCGATGTGGTGGGCATCCAGAGCGACGATCTCGAGGCCTGTATCTGCATCCTGATGGTTCGGCAGGGTCGCTTGGTCGGACGCGGCGGAGCGGTCGTAGACAAGGTCGAGGATGCCGACGACGCCACCATCCTCGCCGGGTACCTGAGATCCCACGGGCTCGAGAGCGATGATGTCCCCAGAGAGATCCTCGTCCCCGTCGACCCCGCGGACGCCGCCGCGCTCGCCGAGGTTCTAGCGGAACACCGCGACGGTCCGGTCTCCTTCCGGATCCCTCAGCGCGGCGAGAAGCGGGCGCTGCTCGAGCAGGCCACCCACAACGCTGCGGAAGCCTTCACCCAGCACAAGTTGAAGCGTCGGACCGACTTCGTGGCTCGGAGCAGAGCATTGGACGAGTTGCGCGAACACCTTGGCCTGCCCGACGCTCCGCTCCGGATCGAGTGCTTCGACATCTCCAACCTGGGACCTGACGCGAAGGTGGCGAGCGTGGTCGTCTTCGAGGACGGGGCCCCCAAACGCAGCGACTACCGACGCTTCAAGATCCGTGGCGTCGAGGGCCAGGACGACTTCGCCAGCATGCGTGAGGTCATCTCTCGGCGCTTCGCGCGCGCACCCGAACCAGACAGCGGCACAGGGGAGAGCCCGGATCGCAAGCCGAGGTTCGCCTACCCTCCCAACCTGCTGGTGATCGATGGCGGCTGGGGGCAACTCTCGGCCGCGAGAGAGGCGCTCGAAGAGCAAGGGGTCGAGGTTCCTGCCGTTGGCCTGATGAAGCGGTACGAAGAGTTGGCCCTGCCGGGAAGGTCCGAGCCACTGGTCCTGCCACGCGGTAGCGACGCGCTCTACCTGCTGCAGCACTTGCGGGACGAAGCTCACCGGTTCGCGGTCACCTACCACCGCAAGCTGCGGGGTCGGTCATCCACCGCCAGCGCACTTGATGAGGTCCCCGGCATCGGCACGGTCCGGAAGAAGGCGTTGCTTCGGAGGTTCGGTTCCGTGCGGCGTATCCTTGCCGCGAGCGAGGAGGAACTGGCCGAAGTAGTCCCCGCCGAGGTAGCGGGACGCATCCACGGCGTCCTACGCGGCGGGCAACTTCCCAAGGAGGATCGCGGTTGAACGCAAGCGTGCCCGAACTGACGCTCGTCACCGGTATGAGCGGTGCGGGCCGGACCGCCGCGGCCGATGCGCTCGAGGATCTGGGATTCTTCGTGGTGGACAACCTGCCTCCTGCCCTGATCGGCCGAGTGATCGACCTAGCCCAGGGCGGAGACCACCCGCAGCGTCTCGCCTTCGTTACCGATGTCCGAGGCGGTTCCTACTTCGAGCAGATGCATGGCGCGCTTCGAGAGCTCGGAGAGCGAGGGCTCAGTTATCGGATCGTCTACCTCGAGGCCCGCGACGAGGTTCTGCTCCGCGGGTACGAGGGGTGCAAAAGGAAGCATCCGATGGCTGATCGGGTCATGGAAGGCATCGCCCTCGAGAGAGACGCGCTGAGGAGCATCCGCGAGATCGCCGATCTGGTGATCGACACCAGCGACCTCTCGGTCCACCAGCTGCGTGAACGCATCGTCTCTGCCTTCGCGAGCCAGAGTCGCGAGGAGCGTCTGCGGACCAATGTCGTCTCTTTCGGCTTCAAGCATGGATTGCCGGTGGACGCGGACATCGTCCTCGATGTGCGGTTCCTGCCGAACCCCTATTGGGTCGACGAACTGCGGCCCTTCAACGGCAAGGATGAGGTGATCCAGCGGTATGTGATGGACGCTCCGGCCGCCAAGGAGTTCCTCGACCGGCTCGAGGGCCTGCTAGATGTCCTCGTCCCAGGTTGGCTGGAAGAGGGCAAGCGCTTCCAGACCATCGCGATCGGCTGCACGGGCGGCCGACATCGCAGCGTGGTGATCGCAGAACAGGTCGCGGAGCAACTGCGAGAGCGTGGGCTTCCGGTGAGCATCCGCCACCGCGACCTGGAGCGAGGCGCATGAGCAGCCAGCCTCGCATCGTGTGCGTCGGAGGTGGACATGGACTATCCGCGGCTCTCCGAGCTGCGCGCAGTCTGACCGAGGATGTCGTTGCGGTGGTGACGACGGCCGATGATGGAGGTTCGTCGGGCGTACTGAGGCGTCATCTCGACATCCCGGCGCCGGGCGACATCCGGATGGCGATCGCCGCGCTGGCTCCCGATCCGGAACGGGAGATGCTCATCCAATATCGGCCGCCTGCCGATGGAACCTTCAGCGGACACCCGATCGGCAACACCTTGATCGCCGCGTTGGCTCAGCATCACGGAGATTTCGCGACAGCGGTGCAACAGGCTCAGAGCCTCGTAGGTATCGTCGGCAAGGTCCTGCCCGCATGCACCGAGAGCGTGCACCTGCGGGCCGAGGTGGCAGGCTCTGAGGTGGAAGGCCAGGTGGCCATCGCACGAGGAGCTGGAGCGGTCGAGCGTCTCTGGCTCGAGCCAGAGGTGCCCGCCAACGAAGGAGCCATGGCCGCGATCCAGGATGCTGATCTACTGGTCATCGGCCCTGGCAGCCTCTTCACCAGCGTCATCGCCGCCCTCTTGCCAAAGGGGCTATCGGATGCCGCGCCTCTCGCGAAGCGCACCTGTTTCGTGATGAACCTCGGAGAGCAGGATGCGGAGACGCTGGGGATGGACGCGACGGCGCATGTGCGAGCCCTCCGTGCTCACGCGCCTGCCGTGCGCCTGGATGCCGTCCTCGTGCACGACGGTTCATACGAGGGCGTGCCGAGACCGATGATGATCGACGAGGAGTCCCTCGCCGAAGCTCGGGGTCCCGTCGTGTGGGCGAACCTCCGTGCGGGAAGGCGTCCGGTTCATTCGCCGGAACGCCTCGCCGAGGCGCTGCGCCAGATGCTGTGAAACGGGACGGCGCGACCACTTCGATCCGAGACGAACTCGCGTCGCTGAGGGTCGAACGAGCCTGTGATCGTCTCGCCGAGGCTGCTGGGCTGCTGCGTGGCGCGGGTCGCTTGCAACTACACGAGCAAGGGGCGGTCGGCTTCGAAGCCATCCACACCCACGCTGGTGTCGCGCGCCGACTCCTGGCATCCATGACCGAAACCGTCGGCCATCCGGATCGCACCGTCGTCGAGCAACCCGGCCAAGGCCACCCCAAACCCCGGTTCGTCCTGCATGTCGAGCGTGTGTCGCCGCTTCGCCTAAGCGATCTGGGCATCCTGGACTCCAACGGTCATCCCACCGACCAGATCCCCAGCCATCTGATCCGTAAGAGATGTTGCAAGAGCGCGTTCCTGCGCGGCGCGTTCCTGGCCAGGGGAAGCGCAAATCCTGCGAGCGCGGGCCCGCACCTAGAGATCCGCGTGAACGACGAGCCCTACGCTCGCCAACTGGCTGACCTCATCTCGGATCTGGGCATGAAGGCGAGCGCCCGCGAACACAACGGCTACAGCGTCGTCATCAAAGGAGAGCGCGACATGACGGCGTTCCTGGTCGCGATCGGAGCACACACAGCCGCGTTGGCACGCGAAGAGTCTGCGGTTTGGAAGGGACTGCATGCCGAGGCGAACCGTATGAGGAACGCCGATTCGGGTAACGCTTCTAGACAGGGAAGGGCGGCAGCGACCCAGATCGCGGCGATCGAGGAACTCGAAGCTTCGGTCGGTCTCGGGAACCTGCCTGCGGCTCTTACGGAGGCGGCGCGCGCACGCCTGGAGGATCCTGAGGCGACCCTCACCGAACTCTCGCAGGCGACGGGCATCAGCCGCTCGGCGATGGCTGATCGGCTACGGCGTCTGGTGAAGATGGCCGGAGACGGGTCAGGATCACGCTCGCCGCGCCAGCGATAGGCTCAGGTCATCCACGGCACCCCCAGGGAGGGACCTCTAGATGACCATCAAGGTTGGTATCAACGGCTTCGGCAGGATCGGGCGCAACTTCTTCCGGGCCGTCCGGGCGCAGGGCGCTGCCGTCGAGATCGTTGCGGTGAACGATCTCACGGACGCGAGCACGCTCGCTCACCTCTTGAAGTACGACTCGGTCCATGGTCGTCTCGGCGCAGAGGTCAAGGCGGTGGAAGGAGGGATCAGCGTCGACGGGAGCGTGCTGAAGGTCCTGGCTGAACGAGACCCTTCAGCGTTGCCGTGGAAGGACCTCGGCGCAGACATCGTCATCGAGTCCACCGGATTGTTCACCGCGCGCGAGAAGGCCGAACTGCACCTGAAGGGCGGCGCCAAGAAGGTCATCATCTCCGCTCCTGCCAAGAGCGAAGATGTGACGGTCGTCATGGGTGTCAACCAGGACGAGTACGACGGGTCCAAGCACGCCATCATCTCCAACGCGTCCCGCACGACCAACTGTGTCGCGCCTATGGCCAAGGTATTGCGCGAGAACTTCGGCATCCAGAAGGGCCTGATGACGACGGTTCACGCCTATACCAACGACCAGAACCTGTTGGACCTGCCGCACAGCGATCTTCGTCGTGCGCGCGCATCAGCTGTCAACATCGTGCCGAGTTCGACCGGCGCCGCCAAGGCCACCAGCCTCGCGATCCCAGAGTTGAAGGGCCTGTTGGATGGGCTGGCGATGCGGGTACCGATCCCAGACGGCAGCGTCACCGATCTGGTCTGCATCCTCGACCGAGAGGTCACCACGGATGAGGTGAACTCGGCCTTCGAGAAGGCGGCAACCGACGGCCCCTTGAAGGGCATCCTCGCCTACACCGAGGACCCGATCGTCTCGAGCGACATCATCGGTGATCCGCACTCGTGCATCTTCGATTCGAAGCAGACCATGGCGATCGGGAACCTGGTGAAGGTCATCGGTTGGTACGACAACGAGTGGGGCTACTCGAACCGTCTGGTCGATCTGGTCGGCCTCGTCGGCTCGAGCCTCTAAGGAGCGCAGGTGCTGCGAACCCTCGACGACCTCGAGGTGACGAACCGTCGCGTCCTGCTGCGCGCCGATCTGAACACGCCGCTGTCGGACGGCAAGATCGCCGACGATTTCAGGATCCGTTCCAGCATCCCGACGATCCGAGAGCTGCTGGAGTCTGGCGCTAGCCAGATCCTCGTTTGCAGTCATCTCGGACGACCCAAGGGTCAACTCGATCCGGCTTTCTCACTTGCTCCGGTCGCCGAGCGCCTGGGCGAGTTGCTCGGGATCTCGGTGCCTCTGGTGCCGCTGCCACCGGGCGTCCCTCCCCAGGATGCGAAGGTCGTGCTGCTCGAGAACACCCGATTCCATCCCGGCGAGACCAGCAACGACGAGGGATTCGCCAAGGACCTCGCAGCACGGGCCGACCTGTTCGTCTCGGACGCCTTCGGCGCGGTCCATCGCGCGCACGCGAGCACCGTCGGGGTCGCCGCATTCCTGCCTTCCGCGGCTGGTCGGCTCGTCCAGTCTGAGGTCGAGGTGCTCACACGGGTCGTCCAAGCCCCGAGCCGCCCGAGCGTGGCGATCGTCGGCGGCGCGAAGGTCAGCGACAAACTCGCCGTCTTGCAGAACCTGGTCGGCTCGGCAGACATCGTCTGCGTCGGTGGGGCCATGTGTTTCACCTTCTTCCTCGCCCAAGGCTTCGAGATCGGAAGGAGCCTTGCCGAACCCGATCGCGTGGAGGAGGTCAAGGCTCTCATGGCTAGGGCAGGCGACAAGCTGCGACTGCCTAGCGATCTCGTGATCGCGGACGAGTTGCGCGCCGACGCTGCGACGCGCGTCGTGCCGGCTGACCAGATCCCTCCTGACCGTTCAGGTTTCGACATCGGACCCGAGACCGCCGAGGCCTACGCGGAAGCGGTCCGGTCGGCTGGCACCGTCCTATGGAACGGCCCTATGGGTGTCTCCGAGATCGAGCCGTTCGCGGGCGGAACCGAACGGGTGGCCCGAGCGGTCGCTGATACCACGGCGTTCACGGTGGTGGGCGGCGGCGACTCGATCGCTGCCCTGGAACGGATGGGCCTCACCGGGCAGGTCGATCATGCGAGCACCGGCGGGGGAGCGATGCTCGAGTTCCTGGAGGGCAAGGCACTGCCCGGACTCGCGGTACTTGAGGCATAGGGGGAAGCATGGGACGCAAACCGATCATCGCTGGCAACTGGAAGATGCACATGAATCACCTCGAGGCCATCGGCCTCGTCCAGAAGGTTCACTACATGTTGCGCGACGAACATCACGACGCCGTGGAAACGGTCGTCTGTCCGCCGTTCACCGCGCTGCGCGCCGTACAGACGACGCTCGAGGGTGAACACTCCCGCATCCTGCTCGGCGCCCAGAACTGCCATTGGGAAGACAAGGGTGCCTACACAGGCGAGATCTCGCCACCGATGCTCGAACGCCTCAAATGCTCCTTCGTGATCGTCGGCCATAGTGAGCGGCGGGCGATGTTCGGCGAGACCGACGAGATCGTGAACAAGAAGGCCAAGGCGGTGTTCGCAGCCGGCATGACACCGATCGTGTGTGTCGGCGAGACGCTGGAACAGCGAGAGGCCGACGAGACCGATCAGATCGTGAGTGGGCAGGTACGCGGATCCTTGAAGGGCTTCAGCGACGAACAGTTCTCGAAGGTCGTGGTCGCATACGAGCCGGTCTGGGCGATCGGGACCGGAAGGACCGCGAGCCCGGAAGATGCCGACGACACATGTGGTCTCGTGCGCAAGACCGTCGGAGAGATCGGGGGAGACCCAGAGGTCGTGAGGGTTCAGTACGGCGGCAGCGTCAAGCCAGGAAACATCCGCGACCTGATGGCCAAACCCAACATCGACGGCGCACTGGTCGGGGGCGCATCGTTGGACGCCGAAGACTTCGCGCTCATCGTGAGATACCAGGACTGACGAGGAAACCATGTTGAAGGTCATCTATGTAGTGCTCGACGGCCTCGGCGATGACCCGTGGCCTGACTTCGGCGACCGGACGCCGCTCGAAGCAGCAACCACTCCGAACCTCGACGGGCTGGCTGCTCGCGGCATCAATGGTCTCGTCTACACCGTCGGTAAAGGGATCGCGCCCGAGAGCGACATCGCGGTATTCAGCGTCCTCGGATATGACCCGCGCGTGCACCACGCCGGACGCGGCCCCATGGAAGGGCTCGGCAGCGGCATGGATATCCGAGACGGCGATCTGGCATACCGGATCAACTTCGCGACCGTCGCCGACGATGCGGTCCAGATCACCGATCGGCGAGTTGGTCGCGATC
>JBKHYG010000091.1:0-13880 GCA_046565595.1 Actinomycetota bacterium
CAAGGCTCGCCACGACAAGTCCAAGGAGTTCGGTGCTCTTGCTCAACCAAACGGCAAGCCCAGGAGGTCTTCAGGTGTGGCATAACTCCCGAAGCCAATCGGTGGCACGGGTGGTGAACTCAGACACGAACTTCGAAACATTGTGAAAGTTCGGCTCCTTTGTCTCCGATTTCGATCCGGTCATGACGACAGCCTGAGGGGCCCTCGGTGAGGGCCCCTCAGCTGGCTAGTGCCGGCGACAAGTCAGCAGGTGAACCCGACGGCGCAGATGTTGGCAAGTCCGAGTTCATTGCGGACCCAGTCGATGCCGCTGTACGCGAAGATGGTGCTGGCGTCATCCTTGCCCCATAGGATGCCGACCGCTTGCACATCGTTCGCGCTCGGCGAATTGGTGATTCTGTAGACGGGAGATCCGCTATCGCCGAAGTCTGAGTTCCAAGTGGCGATGTATTGATACAGCAGGACCTAGTTCGTGCCCGCCACCGCCGCACTCACGCATGCGTCGGTGATTGAACCCGAGGTCCGGCCGGTCGTCCTGGCGGTCTTGTACACGGTGCCGCTGGTAGGCGTGAAGACCGTGCTGACGCGGTACAGATCAGTGCCGTTCCACGACAGGTTGTTGAGCGGGCTCCTGGCTATTCGTCCTCGGCTCGCTCCTACATCGGTTTGCCTTGAGGACGATCGCACCGCGGAGCAAGGTGCCCTATCGTGATGGCATGACTTCACCTGTGCCTGCTTCAGCGCCTCGATGCAGTTCTCCGCGCGTACGTTTGGCCGTGCGCGGTGTCGTCATCGGGCTTGTTGCGATGGGGCTGGTTCTGCTGGTGCTTGGTAGAACGATTGACTTCGGGCCATTCGCCCCAACATCGCCCGGGCCCCTGCCCATCGAGCGGATCCGCGGCAGCTAAGGCCGCCTTCGTCGTTCATGGCAGCACTTCACGGGTTGCTCTGGGGTCCTGACCCTGCGCGATGCTGCTCCGTTTGACTTCGCCATCATCGAGATCCTTCAATCCCGCATCGGAGACCTGTCGCCGGCAGTGCGGTATTGGGGTGGCCCGACGCGTGTTGGAACGCCTGCCGTCGGAACCCCCGTGCGACTGTACGGTGAGGGACCGAGCCTCGATGCTGCTCGCCACCGAACCGGCATCATCACTCGAGCGACGCCATCGGGGTTCGAAGCGGCAATGACATGCGACCCCGGGGACCTGGGAGCGCCAGTCATCGGGGCTAACGGCGAGGCCTTGGGCCTAGTGGTTGGTGCCACGCCGCTGTGCAGCGTTATCGCTATCGAGCACGTGCTGCAGATCCTTCGGAACGAGAGCTCGATGTGGACTCACCTGGATCTCCAAACAGCCCCGGTCACAGCCAATCTCGTGTGATCGATAACTCAGCCCCACTGCACCACAACGGGTCGATTCATCTCCTCGCTATGTAGTAGTTGTTCGCGATGTCATCTTCGATCTCGTGCAGTTCCACAGACCTGAACCCAGCCGCGGCGAGCATCCCGCGGGCCCTTCCCCGCCCTCCGGGGGAGGAATCCGCCGGCGGCCGACGAAGGTGGTGGTCGCCCCAAGGGTGGGGTCTCGTCTCTCAGGAGGGGCTATGAGGAAGGGAACCGTCGCGCTCGTTGGCGCCATCGCTTTGTTGATGCAGTACCCGGCGGGCGTGCAGGCCGATCCAGCCGGACTGCCGTCGGTCGACTCGGGTTCCAGACCGGGACCCGACGCCCTCTACTTGCCCACGCCAGAGGCCCCGCAGTTCTACAACACCGGCGCCTGGCAGGCGGACCCGGTCCTGGTGTCGGGCTCGGTCGCCTACTCCCAGGGCGAGTTCATCTACACCGATCACCTGTACGACGATCATGGCGCTGCAGGCGTACCCGATCCGAACGCCCCCATCGGTTCGCGCGCGCACCTGTTCAGCCCGACCGCTGGCACCTTCACCTACCCCACCGCAGCCAGATACGCGAACAACGCAGCTGATCTGGTCGAGTTCCGGATCAAGCCTGCTGATACCGAGACGCACTTCCGCGTCACGCTCAACTCGATGACAGAACCCGACCTAACGACGGTGTCGATCGCTTTCGGGCCAGCGAACCCAGAACCCACCGACCTGCCGGTCGTCTGGCCGATGGACGCCGGCGTGCGTTCGGTCTCGGATGTGTTCTTCACGGTCCTTGGTGACCAGGTCATGATGCACGGGTCGGGTGGGCCCTCCTGGGAAGGGGATGCCGTCGCTGACATCTCGCGGAGACAGATCCGGTTCGAGGTTCCCCGCTCGGTATGGGATCCAGGCAACGAAGAACTGAGTGTGATCATCGGCGTTGGTCTGCGTGACCTCGCGACGGGAGCCGCATACCTGAAGCCCGCACCCGGCCAGGCCACCGCGACCACTCCGGGAGGGGCTTCTGCTCTGCGCGTGCCGCTGGTCAATGTGGGTCCACGACTGAACGAGCCCAACCCGGATCTGGCGACGGTGCCGACCTACACGATCGGGGATGCCGCGGCAGGCGCGGCGGTCCAGGCGCACTGGTGGCGCGAGCGCCAACAGGCTGACCAACTCCGCCTCGGCGATGTGCAACCGTTCGCCACGCCGGTCGATTTCGGAGCGCTTCGAGCGGGCACCGATGACGACTCTCGGGTGCCAAAGACCGGACCGATAAACAGGATCCTGGTCAGCCGTTACGAGTTCGGCCAAGGTCTCGACCCGACGAAGGTCTGCTATTCGATCGGCGGCCCGAACCTGGGCGCGCAATGCAAGGGACGGCTGGTCGGTCAGTTGCAGCCCTACGCGTTGTATGTGCCAGAGACCGCGCCTCCCGCCGAGGGTTGGGGGATCGGGCTGCTGCTGCACTCGTTGAGCGCGAACCAGAACCAGTACGCCGGCTCGCGCAACCAATCCCAGATGGCCAAGCTGGGCGGCGGGACATTGGTCATCACGCCGAGTGGTCGCGGACCTGACGGCTTCTACGCGGGGATAGCCGAAGCCGATACCTTCGAAACTTGGGCCGATGTCGCGCGCAACTATCCCGTGAACCCTGACCGCGCGGTCGTCAGCGGCTACTCGATGGGAGGCTTCGGGGTCTACCGCCTGTTGGCGCGGTTCCCGGATCTGTTCAGCTCGGGCTTCGCGGTCGTCAGCACCCCCGGCTCTGCTCAGCAGATGCTCGCCGGGTTGCGCAACACGCCTCTGGTCACCTGGACCGCGGTCGCCGACGAACTGGTTCCGGTGACAGGAACCGAAGCGACGCTTCGGGACCTCGAGGCCCTAGGTCTGAGGTTCTCTTCGCGCCTGTTCCTAACCGCCGATCATCTGACGCTTGCGACCAACGACCAGTACGAGGAAGGGTTCGCACAGCTGCCCGATACCGAGGTCGATCGTGACCCGATGCATGTGACCTTCGTGGTCAACCCCGGACAGGACTCGCAAGATGTCGTGGCCGATCACGCCTACTGGTTGTCGAACATCACCAAGCGCAGCGATCAGTCCGGCACCGGCACCATCGATGTCACTTCGGGCGGCTTCGGTTATGCGGACGCACCCGTCGGCGAGTTGTCATCCGAGGCTGGAGTGATGCTCGGTGGCAACCACGGTCCGAAGCCGCACCTGCAGCGCGGCCTCGGATGGGGGCAGGCGCCCGCGCAAGAGGTCATGGATTCGCTGACCATCTCTGCGCGGAACATCGCGTCGGTGACGATCGATCCGGTCCGCGCGCGCATCACCTGCCAAGCTGCGATCGCCGTGCAGACAGACGGGCCGCTCTCGGTGACGATAACCGGCTGCGGCAGCTACGACTTCGTGTGAGAGCGCACGCTCGGTGACCATAACCGGCTGCGGCACCTACGACTTCGTGTGAGAGTGCACGCTTCGTAAGGCATGCGCGGATGGTCCTGGTCCGAAAGGGCCAATCTCGGCTCGTGCGCTGAACCCGTGGTCCCGCAGCTGCCGATGAGTGCGGTGTAACCATCGCTGCACACCACTGACCACCGGGACTTCGATGCGCAACCACACCCTGGCGAGCCAGGCGTTCCTGGCCGCCCTCGTTCTGGTGCCTGCCGTTCGTGTAGCAGCAGACGCGCCAACGCCGACCGACGAGGTTCTGCAGGCGGTCCTGCAGTCAGGGCTCACGGTACCTCTGGCTGACGGCCGACCCTGCCCGACCGATCGCATCTACGCTTCCTACCAAGTGCCTCCGTTGGCTTTCGGCCAAGGTGCCTATGTGGAGCCACTCGGTCCCGATCCGAACTCGGGAGCGCCGGCGGTCGCCGGCTACCTGGCCTGCGAAGGTAGTCAGCACGCCCTGGCGGGCTTCGACGCGATCCGCACGGCGGAGGGCTGGGTATCGATCCCGATCCCGGACCCGGGAGGCCTCGAGGTGGAGGTGGAGCCGCACGGCTTTGAGTCGGAGGCCGATCCGCGCGGTGTCTCCGGGGTGGACCCGGAGACGGGCGGATCGATCGAGCCGCAGATTGCCGACAGCAAGCCTGTCATCCTGCCGATGCCGCCGCTGCCTTCCGACATCGAGCCGTACGCCAGCTACGACCCTCAAGACACCTGCGATCCGACCGACAAGCCAGGCGTCATCGCCTTCCGGAAGGAGACCGTCGCGAACAACCCAGGTACAGGATGGGGAGGGATCTCGCGTGCCTGCCGAAGCACGATCAGTGAGCACTACGAGGGCCGCGCTTGGGATTGGACCGTCAGCGCCTACAACGCTACGCAGAAGCGTCAGGCCGAGGGCGTGATGAACAGCCTGTTCGCGGCCGACCGCTGGGGCAACCAACATGCGAAAGCTCGACGCCTCGGCATCATGTACATCATCTGGAACAAGCGCATCTGGGGGGCCTACCGTGCGCGCGACGGTTGGCGCGCCTACAACGGCAGCAGCCCTCATACCGATCATGTGCACTTCAGCTTCTCTTGGCCGGGAGCGATGAAACTCACCAGCTATTGGACCGGCCAGGTCGCTGTGATGGACGCAGCACCGGTCGCTGACGAAGGTCCCGCGTTGCCCACGGCGACGGTCGCGCCGCCCACGGAGACCGTCGGCCCGGCTCCGGAGGGCTTCGTACCGCCCGCGCGTGTCGTTGTGCCGGCTCCCGAAGGATCCGCGCCGGAGCCGATGGCGCCCGAAGGTTTGCTACATCTCTAGCCGGCGTTGGGAAGGGTGAACAGGAATCGGGATCCCTTCCCAACCTTGCTCTCGACCCAGATGCGTCCGCCGTGACCCTCCACGACACGACGACAGATCGCCAGTCCGATGCCGGTGCCTTCGGTGTCGCGGCTCAACCGGCGGAAGGCTCCGAAGATGCGCTCGTGGTACTCGGCCGCGATGCCGACCCCGTTGTCCTCGACACAGAACCTCCAAGCGCTGCCTTGACGCTTGGCCGAGATGCGGACCTCCGGCTGTCTGCCGCCGCAGTACTTCATAGCGTTGCCGATGAGGTTCTGGAACACCTGTGTCAGCTGTCCCGGGTCGACCATCACGGTCGGCAGGTCGCCGATCCGGATCTGTGCGCCCGAAGCGCGTATAGACCCTTGCAGGTTGTCCATGGCGAGCTTGAGGGGCTCGGCCGCAGGGGTCTTGCGAGGTTCGGGTTTGCGTGCCCCCAGACGCGAGTAGGCCAGGAGGTCGTTGACCAGGGTATGCATCCTGGTTGCGCCTTCGAGGATGTAGTCGATGTACTCCCGACCGGTCTCGTCCAGGTGATCGCGATAGCGATCCGCCAACAGCGTCGAGAAGCCAGCGACGCCGCGCAACGGCTCTTGCAGATCGTGCGCCGCGATGTAAGCGAAGCGCTCGAGATCGTCGTTGGACCGAGCGAGTTCTTCGCTGCGCTCCTGGAGTTTCATCTCGGCATCCCGGCGTTCGGTCAGGTCGCGCAAGATGCACGCGTAGCCGCTGAGGTCGCCGTCATCATCCCTCAGTGAGACGATGGAGTTCTCACCCCAGAACACCTCTCGATCCCCGCGCTGATACCAACCCTCCTCAGAGCCGCCTTCGCGACGGGCCTCGTCGAGCAGTGCTGCGGCTTGTTCGGCGCGATCTGGCGGGAACAGACGCGAGAGCGGTTCTCCCATCACCTCATCGCTGGTGAAGCCGAGGATCCTCTCTGCTCCGGTGTTCCAGGACGCGATCAGCCCGTCGGCGTCCAGCACGAAGATCGCATGGTCCTCGATCGCGGAGACCATCGCCTGGAACCTCGCCTCGGTCTCTCCGAGTTCGCGCTCGGCGGCGTGCCGGGCCAGAGCCAGACCGAGCTGTCGCCCGATCGTCAGAACCGAACGGACCAGACCAGGATCCTCGGTCCGCTCCTCCTCTAGGAAGAAGAGCAGGAGGCCGGCGACCTCGTCGTCGACAACCACCGGGACCACGACCGAGGAGCGGATGCCCAGTTCCCTAGCAAGTTCCGCGCGGGTGAAGTGTGGGTCGCGTGTCGGGTCGGTCAGCCATCGAGGCTGCTTGGTACGGATCGCCGTTCCCGGTTCGCCATCGTCGTTCCCGATCGACTGGCCCTGCGCAGCTTGTGCGAATCGCGCGTACCTCGCCTCGTCGACATGCCAGGCGGCCAGGAAGTGATAGCGCTGATCGGCTCTGCGCACCCATGCTTCGCCATGCGGCCACTCGGCGTTCTCGCAGACAGCCTGCACGGTCTCTCGAAGCGCCGTCTGGATGTCTCCCGAGCGCCCGGCGGCCATCGCCGCCGCGACGATCAGTTGGTTCTGGAGGCGCAGAGCGACCTGGTTCAGTTCGATCGCCTTTCGCTCGGCCTCCAGCGCTTGCGCTTCTGCGCTCACATCGCGGATCGCGACGGTAACCATCCTCTCCTCGAGTGCGGTCAGCACCGAGAAGGTGAGCTCGAGGTGCACGCTCTCCTGCGAAGGCGAGGTGGCCATCATGTGCATCGTCTCGCGCCGGTTCGGCTCCTGCCGCACCGCCTGCAGACGCACCGAAACCCGCGACCGTTGCGAGGCCGGGATCAGCCCGAGGAAGGGTGCGTCAAGCGCTTCGTGCTGGGGCGCCAAGAGCTCATCCAACTCGCGACCCCACAGCATCACGCGATCCTCGCTATCGAGCACCGCGATGCCGATCGGTAGCGCAGCCAACAACTGGTCGAGCACGATCCTGACCTGAGGGCGGGGAGGCGGCGCGCCCGCGGTCAGCGAGTCCATGGCGGACGCGACGGTTCCGTTGTACCGCTGGCGAGCGATGGTTGCCGTCGCGGCCTCGACGATCCTTCGGCCTAACAACTCAGCGTCTTCCACGCCGACGACGACCGTTGACCGGCCGATGCGTGGGGCGAACAGAAGCTGCGAGCGAACCTGCTCTATGCGATCGGATCTCGCGAGGATCACCATGCCCAACTGGGGTCGGGCGAGGTGTAGCCGCTGTGCCGCCCGGATGGGATCTGCGAGTTCGGGTCCGATCAAGACCACCTGATAGCTGCTGCCCGTCGACTCGACCAACTCGGGGCGCTCGAGCGAGGTGACCGCGAACCCTTCGGAGACCGTGCTGGAGATCCGCTGCAGGTCTGCAGGGGTGCAGCCGAGGGCCCCGATGGTCTTGACGCTCAGCATCTCATTCGCCCAACAACGGTTGCTCCAGCAAGGCTCGCCCGCACCAGGTGAGCAGCAGGTCAGTGGTCGGGCTCATGACATCCGCCGCGAGGGCGTCTCGCATCAAGCGGTCCATGACCGTCCCGTCTCGGTAAGCCCTTCCGCCCATCAGCGTGATCGCGGTATGCACCGCCGACACGCAGGAACCGGCGACCTCTGCCTTGGCTGCACACAGAGCCGGTAGGGCCATGGGGCCCTGACGGTCAGCTTCCTCGGCTGCCCAGTAGGCCAGCCGTCTGGTCCGCTCTACATCGGTCCAGAGCTTCCCGGTCTTGTGCTGAGGAACATCCATGGCTGCAGGGCCAGCCCCCAGGTGACTGAACACCCTTCCCTTCAGAGACCCGATCGCCTCGTCCACCGCTCGACGAGCGATACCTAGGTAGGTGCCAGCCATGGCCACGAGGAAGTAGGGGGCAACCACCTGGAAGACATACCAGATCTGGTCACCGGGCTCTCCCAACAGATCCTGGGTGTCGATCCTGACGCTCCGCAACTTGGCCGTCCGAGACGAGTTTCCGCGCATACCGATGCCGCGCCATCCATCGTCCCATTCCATCCCCTCGGTTCCGTCCTTGACGACGACGCAACTGAAGTGACCGAGCGGTGCGTCCTCTTCCTCCGAGACGGTCGAAACGACATACGAATCCGCGAAGGTGCCGTTGGTTATGAAACTCTTGACTCCGTCGATGACATATCCATCGGCATCGAGCGTCATGCTCGTCTCTGGCAGCCAGAAGTTCGCCCCGGTACCAGGCTCGCTGAGGGCCAGGGTCGTCACATGTTCGCCCGCGCAGATCGGTTCCAGGTAACGCTCGACCTGCTCTGGTGTGGGTTTGGCGCCTATCACCGCCGAACCGACCGCGTGCATCCCGAAGGTCAGCCCGGCTGACCCGCTGTGGTACCCGAGGTGCTCACAGACCTCGGTGAGCGCGCGCAGGCCGAGTCCGATGCCGCCATGTTCGACCGGGACGACCAGCCCGCCCAGACCTTCACGCTGCATCGCGCGCATGGTTGCCTCTGGCCATGCGAACTCTGAATCGACCCTGTCGGCCTCGGCCGCGGTCGTCTCCCGGGCGATGTCGCGGACGCGCTCGACCACTTCGTCCAGGGTGCGCATGGCTGCCATCTGGTCAAACCTCCTGTCGGATGATCAGATGCTACGCGCTGTGGCTATGGGTCGGAATGGCCCGATATGAGGGGGGCGTGTCAGGGTTCTGTCAGGAGACGCTGTCAGGGACAGGGCGTCAAGGGGCACGGCAGAGGGAAACCAACCAGGGGGCCAGTGCGCCGATGTCCTGCTTGCGGACCACCGCGGAGATCTGAAGTTTCGCGGCGCGACGCCGAACCTGGTCATCCAGGTGCGCGGTACGCAGGATGATCGCCTGGTCGGGGTTGATGCGCCGGATAGCTCTAGCCAGTTCGAGGCCATCCAAGCCAGGCATCTTCAGGTCCGTGACGACGACATCGGGCGGCTCGTCCAGGGTCACATAGTGCGCGAGAGCGTCCCGACCGTCGTGGTGCGTGGATCCGATCTCTGCGCCGATGCGATTGATCTCGAGTTGGATCGCGAACTCTGCGATCGGGTCGTCGTCAGCGAGCATGATGTTCAGAGGCCGATCTGGAACCGAGGCGACTGCGGGCGTGGCGTCGTCACGCCACACAGGCAAGGTGAAGGAGATGCTGGCCCCTTGCTCATGCTCGCTCGCCCAGATCCGTCCGCCATGGTGCGCGATCGCGATCCTGCAGGTAGCCAAGCCGATGCCGTCTCCTTCGGATGCTTTCGCCGCTGCAGATCGGTGACCTAGGCGGAAGATCGCATCGAGTTCTTCTGGCGAGATGCCTCTGCCGTTGTCATGGACCCTGATCTCTATGGTCTGATCGTCCGAGGGGTGCGCACTGATCTCGATCCGTAGGGGTCGTGCGGGCTCCCGGTACTTGACCGAGTTAGCAAGCAGGTTCAGGAACACCTGTTTGATCGCTGACGGGTTCGCAGAAACCGTCGGTAGGGGTGATGCGACCGTGATCGTCGCTCCGGCTGCAGCGATCCTGTAGGCGAGGGTGGTTCGGGCCCAGTCCAGGCAGTCCTCGAGCGAGGTTGCCACGCGCTCTCCGCTCGGGCCGGCATGCCGCGAGTAGTCGAGGAGATCATCGATCATCCCGACCGCACGCTTGGCGCTCATGTCGATGAGGGTGACCAACTTCGCCGTCCGGACCGGGAGGTCGTCTCGGTTGGCGAGTTCGGCGAAGCCGATGATCGTCGAAAGCGGATTCTTGAGGTCGTGGGCGATCGCGGTTGAGAAGTGCTGCAGGTCTTCGTTAGCCGCTCGCAGTTGGCGCAAGGTGAGCGAAGCACCGACATCGCTTGCGCTGGCCATGTCCAGATCCTTGAACAGCACGGTCGCCCTCGACTTGCCCGTGGGGACGATGCGGACCCAGAAGGTCGAGTTGGCGACGACCTCGTCGCCGTAGGCCATGCGCGCCTCCTCGAACTCGGATCCCCCAAGGATCACCTCCATGGTCGACGCGGCCAGGGAGCGGCCGTCCTTGCGCGCGTGGAACGCCCCCGGGAAGACATCGGCCAGTGGTGTGCCGGGCCTCAGCGAGCTCCATCCGAAGCCCGACTGTCGGTCAGCTTCGGGGTTCGCGGCGAGGATCTGCAGGCACCGGGGATCGGAGTTCGGTGCGTGTATGACCACCATCCCGATCGGGCATGCTTCGAACAGCTCGCGATAGAGGTCACGCCCGGAGGCATGCGTGTCGATGGTGATGAGAGGTGCGGAGTCGAGCGCTTCGTGTTGCATGTCGTGTTGTGCCTCCGGCGGACACATGACCTGAGCATCGATCGTGTTCCGTTGTCCTCGGTCGCTGGCCATAACTGACCATCGGCTCGGCGAGAAGGGTCATTTAGAGCCATGTCTGTGAACACCGATCGGTCGGAACGAAGGGGCCGGTTGGATATGGCAGTCTGTCGTCCGTGCGCATACTGGTTGCTGACTGTTCGATCACCTACGCGGGACGGCTGCATGCCTTCCTGCCCTCCGCCCGCCGACTCATCCTGATCAAGGACGACGGAACCGTGGTCGTGCATGCAGATAGGGGACATAAGGCTCTGAATTGGATGTCGCCTCCATGCTCGCTGACCACCGAAGGCACCAGCTGGAGGGCGGTCGGTGCGAAGGGTGAGACACTGGACATCGAGATCACGGCGATCATCAGCGACGAGACCATCGAGCTCGGGTCCGAGCCGGGACTGGTGAAGACCGGTACCGAGATCGAGCTGCAAGCCTTGCTCGCGGCCTCGTGTGAGACGATCGAGGATGGCCTGCGGTTGGTCCAACGCGAGTTCCCGACCGATCTGGGTCCGGTGGACATGTTGTGCAGGGACGCCGACGGGGGAGCGGTAGCCGTCGAGGTGAAGCGGGTCGGTGAGCTCGCGGCGATCGAACAGCTGTCGCGCTACCTCGAGAGGATGCAGCGCGATCCGATGCTTCGACCGGTGAGGGGCATCCTGGTGGCTCAGGTGATCAAGCCGCAGACCAAGGTCCTGGCAGCCGCGCGCGGCATCTCGTGCGTAGAGGTGGACTTCGAGATCCTGTCAGGCATGGTGGAGCCCGAACCGACACTCTTCGATGCGGGCTGAGTCGGTCCGAGTTCGGCACTCGAACATCGCGGTCACTCAGCCGCGTGACGACGGATCCACTCGAACATCGCGATCCCGCTGGCGACCCCCGCGTTGATGCTGCGCGTCGAGCCGAACTGAGGGATGTGAGCCACGACCTGACACGCGCTGCGTGCCTCATCCGATAGCCCTGGACCTTCCTGCCCGAACAGCAGAACGCATGCTCTCGGCAGATCGATCTCGAGAAGCGATACCGAACCTGGTAGCAGATCCACACCGATCACCGGCAAGCCGCCCACCGCTTCGATCAGCGCATCGAGGTTCGGGTGATGACTGACCTTCTGATAGCGATCGGTCACCATCGCGCCGCGACGATTCCACTTCCTGTTGCCGACCACATGAACCTCGGCGGCCATGAAGGCGTTCGCGTTGCGGACGACCGTTCCGATGTTCAGATCATGCTGCCAATTCTCGATCGCCACATGGAACGGATGGCGTCGCGGATCGAGGTCAGCGATGATCGCCTCCATCCTCCAGTAGCGGTAACGGTCGATGACATTGCGCGAGTCCCCGGCTCTGAGCAACTCAGGATCGAGCCGCTCGTCGTCTGGCCACGGCCCGTCGTAGGGGCCGACGCCGGCCTTGGGCGCTCCCTCTTCACGCATCGTCGCGATGGTATCTGGCATACCCGCTAACCTGGGGAGTCCCGATGTTGATCCGACTGCTCACCCGTCTGCGCTCGATGCTGCAGTACGAGAGCAACATCCTGGTGATCACAGCCGTGGCCGTTGGGGTGCTGGCCGGCGTCGGAGCGATCGTCCTCGAGTACGCGCTGAGGGTCGTCGGTCACGGCCTGCTCGGCAGTGAAGACCTTGGGGATGTGAGCGCCCTTCGCATCGCCATCGCGCCCGCGATCGGCGCGCTGGTAGCCGGCCCTCTGATCGCCAGGTTCGCCAGCGAAGCCAAGGGCCACGGCGTGCCCGAGGTGATGCAGGCGGTCGCCCTGAAGGGAGGGCGGATCCGTGGGCGGGTCGCCGTGGTCAAGACGATCGCCTCTGCCTTCACGATCGGTTCGGGCGGCTCGGCTGGTAGGGAAGGCCCGATCGTCCAGATCGGCGCCACGCTTGGAAGCAAGATCGCTCAGATGTTGCGGATGAGCGAGGCACGCACCCGGACGCTGGTCGCGTGCGGGGCTGCTGGCGCGATCGCAGCTGCCTTCAACGCCCCTCTGGCCGGGGTCTTCTTCGCCCTCGAGGTCATCCTGCAACGATTCACCTCGAGGGGGTTCGCGACCGTCGTCCTGAGCGCGGTGACCGCGAGCGTGGTGTGGCGAACCGCCTTCGGCAACGCACCCGTCCTAGATGTTCCCGAGTTCGGTCTCCGCAACCCCATCGAACTGCTCTTCTACATAGTGCTTGGGATCGCGGCCGCGTTGGTAGCGGTGGTGTTCGTGAAGGTCTTGTACGCCAGCGAGGACCGTTTCGATGCTTGGCGATTCCCCGAGGGCCTGAAGCCCTTCGTGGGCGCGGTTGGCCTGGGCGCGGTCGGCTATCTGCTGGTGAAGGGCGTCGGTTCACCACTGGTCTATGGGAACGGCATCCCCGGGATCAACCTCGCGCTGGCGAACGACCTGACCTGGAAGGTGCTGTTGGTGCTGTTGGTAGGCAAGTTGGTGGCGACCTGCCTGACGCTTGGCTCTGGAGCCTCCGGCGGTGTGTTCGCCCCCAGCCTGTTCATGGGCGCGATGCTCGGCGGCGTCATCGGCCAGGCGGTGAACGCGATCCTTCCGACGGCGACAGCGCGACCCGGCGCTTACGCGATGGTCGGCATGGCCGCGGTGTTCGCAGCCGCCGCGCAGGCCCCGATCTCTAGCGTCTTGATCATCTTCGAGATGACCAACGATTACCGGATCATGTTGCCGCTGATGCTGGCGGTGGGCGTCGCCACCACCTTCTACACGCTGATCATGGACGAATCGATCTACTCGCTGAAGCTGGCTCGTCGCGGCATCCAACTTCGCGAGGGTCGCGAAACGCATCTGATGGATCGAGTCTCGGTCCGCTCGGCCATCCAAGACGACTTCCCGAGCCTGCCCTGGCCGCCTGAGCCCGAACAGATCCGCGAGGTCATCGCGCGAAAGGGCTTCGAGACGGTCGTGGTCGTCGACGACGCTGGAGCCCTGGTCGGCTGCATCTCGCACGGCGAACTTCGTACCTGGCAAGAGGACGGCGCCAGGGACACGACGCTCGAGGATCTGCTCGACCGAGGCGCGCCAGGCGTCCTGGCAGACGAGTCCTTGGAGACCGCGTTCTCTCGACTCGCCCCCAGGGGGGCGCGCGTCGCTCCGGTGTTGGAAGGCGTGTGGTCGCGGAGGGTGATCGGCGTGGTGACGCGACAGTCCTTGCTGGGTGCCTATTGGTCCGCGGTCGAGGATCGCTCTATCCGACCAGACCCGCCCTGATCGCCAGCACCCCACCCAGAGCCGCGAGCGCTATCGCGAGCGTCCTGATGGTCGCAGGACTGATCTGCCTGGCCATCGCGACGCCGACCAGGCCGCCCGCCGCAGCAGCTAGATAGAGACGGGCATCACTCGGCGGCCTCAGATCAAGCAGCAACATCGTCGCCGCGTTGTTGATCATGAAGT
>JBKHYG010000092.1:0-15111 GCA_046565595.1 Actinomycetota bacterium
TCGAGCTTCTCGACGACCTTGCCGGTCACGGACACGGTCGCCCCTTCGTCGGGGACGACCACCGGCTGGGTGAAGCGGTTCTGGAACCTCACGACCGCCCCCGGGTCGCCGCACCAGTCGGTGACGAACTGCCCGATGCGAGCCATGGTGTGCATGCCGGTCGCGATCGTGTCCGGCAGCCCGACGGCCTTGGCGAAACCGGGGTTCCAATGGATCGGGTTGAAGTCGCCGCTGGCGCCCGCATACATCACGAGATTCATGCGTTCGACCTTGTACTCCCAGGCCTTCAGTTCCTCGCCGACCTGCACATCGCTGTAAGAGATCTTGGCAGCCATGTTCAACCCTCCTGGGGTGCCGTGCCTCGGCTGACGATGGTGCCGCGTGCAACGGCGACCTTCTCGCCTTCCTCGGTGAGTATGTCGGCGTCGATGATCAGGAACTCGTTCTTTCCCTTGGCGAAGATGTCCGAGATCCTCGCCTTCGCCACAAGGCGGTCGCCTGGATGCAGCGGCCGAAGGAGCTCGTACTCCTGGCTGCCGTGTACGACCCGGCTGTAATCAAGGCCCAGCTCAGGGTCGAGAACGATCTGGGGTGAATACTTGAAATTCAGCACGGTCAGGAAGGTCGGCGGGGCGATTAGGTCCCTGTAGCCGGCGGCCTTGGCAGCGGCCTCGTCGTGGTACACCGGGTTGCCGTCGCTGATCGCTATCGCGAACTCACGGATCTTCTCGCGACCGATCTCGTAGGGAACGGTCTGCGGATACTCCTTGCCTTTGAGAGCCTGGTTCAGTGGCATCACATACCTCCGAGCTGTCCGCCGGTCACGGGGATGGTAACGCCGGAGATGTAATCAGAGTCCGGCGACGCGAGGAACGCGTGCACATTCGCGATGTCCTCTGGAACACCGTAGCGGCCGACAGCGATCAGCATGAGCGCCATCTGACGCATCTGCTCGGGGATACCGAGGTCGCTGCCCTCTTGCTTGGCTTGTGTGAGGCGGGTCTCGACGAAACCCGGCGCGACCGCGTTCACATTGATCTGGAACGGTCCGAGTTCGCGGGCCAGCGTCTTGGTCATCCCGATCAGTCCGCTCTTCGCCGCGACATAGTTAGCCTGGCCCGGGTTACCGGTGATCGCCGCAACCGAAGAGGTGAAGATGATCTTGCGGTGATAGGCGGCGAGTCCGCCGTCGGCCTTCTCCTTCTTGGCTGCGTCACGCATGTACGGCACGGCGGCGTAACTGACATTGTATGCGGTGTACAGGTTCACCTTGACGCCGAAGTCGAAGATGTCTGGCCCCATGTTGTGGAAGGTCTTGTCCTTGGTGGTGCCGGCGTTATTCACGACGATGTCGAGCTTGCCGTATTCCTCGACGGTGGCGTCCACGGCCTTCTTGGCTGCGTCGAAGTCCATCAGATCGGCCGCGAAGCTGATCGCTTGCCCGCCGTTCTTGACGACCTCTTCAGCTGATTCGGCAGCGACTTCGGCGTCGAGGTCAACGACCGCGATCTTGGCGCCCTCCTCGGCCAGTTTGAGGGCGGTCGCACGCCCGATGCCTCGACCTGCGCCGGTGATGATCGCGACCCTGTCCTGAAGACGACCCACGGTTCCTCCTCGTTATCTCTCTGATGTCTAGGGGATACGCGGGATTTCTCGGCCCGCGAGGCAATCGAACCTACCCACGGGTAACCAGACCGGCAAACTCGGAACTTCGGAAGGGTTCGGGTATCTCGTGGGCGAACCTCCAAGCGCCGGATCCCGGCACAACCAAGGAGGAGTTCATGAAGCGTTTCGCCATCTCGCTGCTGGTGGCCGCAGCAGCGTTCACCGCCGCGCCAGCCAGTGCGGAAGAGCCAGCGCAGGAGGTATCTGGGACCGTCCTGCTGCCAACCGTCAATGTTCCTACCGTTGGCTATCTCAGCCGCCAGGCTCGGTGTGTTTACACCACCGATGCATCCCTGAACGGGATCACCGGATATGTCATCGAGCTGAACTCGATCGGGGATGGGACTCAGGACTTCACCCTGACCTCACCCGACGCCGACCCGGGGGTCATCTTCTACGAGAGCCTTGGAACATGCGACAACGCTCCGGCTCCGGTGACCGTTCAGCCTGACGACTTCGTCACCGAAGGTGACGAGGCCGGCAAGGTTCCCTTCGGCGCTCAGTACGCGATCGTCATGCAGGAAGGTGCGGTCGACGGCGCCTTCACCTTCACCGTTCTCTAACCGCGAACGCTGAACAGCAAGGACCCCTCTTCCGAGGGGTCCTTTGCGTTGCCCCTTGACTCTCTCTCTCTCTCTCTCTCCGTAAGGTGTAGGAGACCAAAGGGGGAGTCATGGACGCAACCAAAGTCGTACTGGTGATGTCCGCTATCCTGGCGACGATGTCGCCAACCCAAACCGCAGTCACCGCGGAACCGGCAGTCAGCTGCACCGGCAGCACCTGGCCTCCCGCCTTCGAGAATCATGTGTACTACTCGAACGGCAGCGAATACATCGGCTACAGCGAAGTTCGCCTCTTCGGCTGGACCCGCTGCGATGTTCCCGACGGAGATCCAGTCAACGCGACCGTGACGGTGACGCTGGAGCACTCGTATCTGGGTATCTGGATCCCCTCTGAAGACAACGAGGGAGCAGCTGCCGGTCGGGATTGGGTTCGAGCGGAGCCAGTCGATGCTTCCCGGCTATGTCCGAAGGCGCAATCGACCACCTGGCGGAACGTGGGTACGCACGCCGGCTGGAACCCGGCCGTACTCTGGATAACCGGCGGGGTTGATGGATACGACGAGTTCACGAACATCACCACTTCCACCCAGAACCTCTGCTTACCGCATACCGTCATTCATGACCGTAGATGAGGCCTCTAAACGCGCTCGCCATCACGGTCCTGGCCGCAACACTGGCATGCACACAGGCGGCTCCTCAGGCGAACCCCGACATCGATAGGCGCTATCCGGCCCCGGAATCTGTGCCCGCAAGGGTGGCCTCAAAGACCCCACCGCCCGAGCCGCCATCATCTACCTTAGGTCCCCGTCGGCCATCCAAGGGATCGACCATCTCGGCCGGCCGGGGAGCCGAACCTTGGCTACTCGGCCCGTACAAGGCAGGGAAATACCGATACGACACCTGGCGCGAGGCCGACCCTCCTGAGGAGATCGCACGATACGGGCGTCGACGGAGTGATCGAGGACCCGAAACCATGAAGGTGATCCAACAGGCTGAATCAGTCCAGACCCTCGAGTTCGAAGGGGATTACCCGGGCGGTAGGCAGATCTGGAAGGTGCGATGGACGAACGATGGCCTCTACGCAGATCGGCGGGAAGGCAGCGACCCGTGTAACTACTTGCCTCCGATGCAGTTGCTTACCCGCGACCCAGGCGAATGGTCGTCCACATCCGATTGTGGCGACGATGGCATCAAACAGGTGCGGGGAACGGCGTCCTTCAAAGATGACCGATTCGTAGTCGACCGAACTATCACCTACCGAAGCCGATCCTCCCCCGACTTCCAGTACGACCAGGTTGAACGGCTGATCTTCGATCACCCCAATCTCCCGCCTCTGACGGTCATCGAATTCCGAGACGGCTACGAACTGGGTAAAGACCGCGTATAGCAAGGACCCCTCTTCCGAGGGGTCCTTTGCGTTGCACGGGGTCCGCCGGATCAGCGGGTCTCTTTGTGGGGTGTGTGCTTGCCGCAACGCGGACAGAACTTCTTCATCTCGATCCGCTCGCGGTCGTTGACCTTGTTCTTGGTGGTCTGGTAGTTGCGCTCCTTGCACTCCTCGCAGGCGAGAGTGATCCCGGGACGCTTGTCGCTCTTAGCCATCTGTCCTTGCGCTTTCGTCTAGGTGGTCCGGCGGGTGCCGGGTTATCCGTAGCGGGGGGCAGGATCGAACTGCCGACGACGCGATTATGAGCCGCGCGCTCTACCACTGAGCTACCCCGCCAAGGGCAGGCCCCGCCCCTTGCAAAGGGTTGGGATCCGAGCTGGTGACGGGATTTGAACCCGTGACCTCCGCCTTACCAAGGCGACGCTCTGCCGACTGAGCTACACCAGCGAATCAGGGCGCGGAGTGTACCAGGACAGACACCATGGTTTCGGTCGTGTCCTGGCGATTCAGCCGAGCCGCGGCATCCGAGGCGTCCGCACGACGAGCGCCCCAAGGCCGCCCAGCTGGCCTTCGTCGACCAACATCGAGGCCTCTCCCCTGGCGTTCCAGATCGCGACCGCCGCCCTGTGGTCTCCCTGGGTCTCAGCAGCCTTCTGGCGCGAGACCATGTCGTCCAGGAACCCCTTGAAGCCAAGCCTCATCAACAGTTCCCTCTGTGAGACGATGCCGTCTCCCAGGGCTGGAGCCAGACCAGCCTTCCCTGCCACGGCCAGGAGCGCCGCGAGATCGACAGGGCCAGTGATGTCACAGCTACCAGGACGGTCGAGGACATCCTCGACGAAGGCGTTATCGCGATACCCGCGAACACCTCCAGCTCGATGATCGCCGTGATCGCCATAGTCGATCGCAACCAGATAGCCCTCTTGCAGATGTTCGGCCATCGTTCCCAGCAGTGCTTGCGATGCGGGGCTGACGATCACCTCCGCCCCCTCGTCTGGAATCCGTGTTGCAGCAGCCACCACTTCGCGCCTGGGCGGGATCGTGACCTCGGTGAAGCCATGTTCTGTGAGGCCGACGGCAACCTCGACCGGTTCGCCCCTATAGCCGCGGAGACGATGGAACGGGATGTTGTCGAACAACTCGTTGCTGAAGATCAGGCCCTCGATCGGCTCGCTTGGGATCTCGTCCAGGACGCGTACGGTGCGGAATCGCAGTTGGCGTTGCGATGCGCGCCGTCTGGCCTCGGGATCACGATCCACCAGAACCAGATCTGTTTCGACCGCCAACGAGGGCGCCGATGCTGCAAGCTGCTCGGCCAGCGTCCCGTCACCGCAGCCGACCTCCAGCAGCGTCATATTGGGTAGGACGCTGCGGACGCGGCTCAGTAGAGATGCGATGCATGCCGCGAACACCGGGCTGACATGCGGCGAGGTCACGAAGTGGCGTCCCACAGGCGAGGTCGCGAAGAAGCCCTCTTCAGGATCGTAGAGGGCCTGCTGCATGAACTCGTCGAAAGGAAGGGGACCCTGCGACTCGATCCGTTCGGCTATGCGTTCCTTGAGCCCCATCGCGAACCCACGCTAGTCCTAGCGAAGGCTCGCGATCAGTCGAGCAGGAACGACAGGCTCGAGTACCAGACGCTGCCGCCGTTCTCTTGCATGATCCGCACGGTGCGCGCGCCCGTCAGCAGAGCGAGGTGGGCGGGGTCGGTGATGGTGATGCGGTACTGAGGGACCTCGCCGACGCCGCCGTGGATCCCCGCCCTGTCGGCCGCTTGCTGGGCGGTCCACCACATCGCCGGATGGAGGGTGTCGCCTGTGTTAGAGGTCCCCGGACCCACACACGCGGTGTTCGCGTTGTCGTTACCGAACCCCAGCAGTGCATATACATAAGGCATCGCGCGCACGGCTCCAACTTCGACGCCATCCACCTCGAGATGGAATGTCCGCAGGCTGGCGACCCTCTGCTGCGGCACATTGATGATCGCTCCGTTGCGGTACCAGAACTCCTCGTCGCCATGTCCCGTCGTGTGGAAGTCGATGGTCGCGCTCTGGGGCGTCGTCGCGGGGAAGGTGACCTGGGAGTCTCGGAACTGGCCGTGCCCGCCGGTGCCGACGAAGAAGTGGCTGGGTACGACCGTTGTGGCTGGTCGGTCGACCGCAGCTGCGGTCGGCTCGTTGTCGTAGAACTCCAGGCGTGCACGGCCGTCGATGGCGCCGACGAAGGATCCGATCGATAGCGAGACCGTTACTTGCTGACCCTGCGGCAATAGGGCCGAGTATCCGGTCACATCCTTGCGGAGCGTCATGTCGGTGCGTGGAGTCGTTGCCCGCAGGACCTCCGCTCCTCCGATGGCTGCGGTCAGCAGCCGATCCCATGGATCTCCGTCGGGCAGTGCGTCGACCTCGAGGATGATGCGGTCCCAGGTTCCGTCAGGAGCGGTCGGAACGGTGATCGTCCGGGTGGCCATGGCCCCCGAGCACGACCAGCGGGCATCCGTGATCGCTTCGACCACCGCCACGGGTTCGGTGACCGGTTCGATGTCTGGGCCTTCGAGACGCGGTTCGCCCACGACGGCTCCTGCGCCGGTCGGCAAGGAAGCGATAGCGATGGAGATCCCGATGATCCAGGTACGCATGCCCTCATCGTTCGGCGTGAGCCGGGATCTCACCTGCTCAGCATCACTGGGGACCCTCGTCCAGGGCCTCGCAACGCCTGGGACCAGTTGACGCTGGTTTCCAGCGCCGTTGCGTATCTCTCTATGGTGGACATGCGGACATCCGCTTCCCCGGATTCGATCCGTGCAACAGCAGACTGAGAGGTGCCCATCTTGGCGGCAACCGCGGTCTGGCTGACTCCGGCAGCCTCGCGCCTTGAGGCGAGTTCTCGGATGAACCTGCGCCGCTCTAGAGCCGCCTCGAGGAGAGCGGGGAACTGAGGGTTGCTTCTCGTGCGCTGTTCGATGACCTGATCCACGAAGTCTGGGATGCGGGAACCCTTAGGCATGAGGCCATGTTATCTCACAGATGAGATCTTCGCAACGATATCACCCTCCCCCGCCCCTGTTACGCCAATCGGCCAATCTGCGTTCTGCAAGGAGGAGCAGCCGATCAGGGGTCTTCTGAGTCTTCTTCGAAAACGCTGCAAGGGCCAGCAAGATCCGACCCTTGTTCCCCTCCCGGGAGAACAGGACTCGATACCCGCGGGTATCCGAGAACGAGCGAACCTCCCAGATGTCGCCTCGAAGGTGTCGGGCCGCAGATAGCCCGACCATGGAGACCTCCTTCATCGCCGCCAGGAGCTCTGCGGCATCTTGGTCGGGAAGGTCGGCGAGGAAATCTGCCAATGGGCTGCGGCCCGCCCGAGTCGTGTAGGCACGCCATCGGCCCCGGATCGATCGTCGCTGGCCTGACATCGGCGGCGAGGGTACGGGAGGTCGTCAGCCCCGAACCCCGCACGGTCCGCCTCGCGACATTCAGACCGCTGTGTCGCTGGTGGGAGGAGCAGGGTTCGAACCTGCGAAGGCTGAGCCACCTGATTTACAGTCAGGCCCCTTTGGCCGCTTGGGTATCCTCCCGCGCCCCCGTCGCCGGGGACGGCGCGTAGCGTACCAACCCACACCCCCCCCGTCGCTTCGACTACCCTGCCGCGCCTATGGCCAAGGACTCAAGCTTCGATGTCGTGAGCGTCGTCGACCGCCAAGAGGTCGACAACGCGGTGAACCAGGCGAACAAGGAACTCTCCCAGCGGTTCGATTTCAAGGGCACTGGTGCAGAGGTGACTTGGACCGGCGATCTGGGCCTGCAGATCGACGCGAACTCTGATCACAGGGTCCTGGCGGCCCTGGATGTGCTGAAGGAGAAGCTGATCAAGCGCGGCGTTTCCACCAAGGTGCTTCAGCACGACGCAGAGCCCAAGCCGGCCGGAGGGAACACCTATCGGATGGCGATCACCATCAACCAGGGGATCTCGACGGACAAGGCCAAAGAGATCGTCAAGAAGATCAAGGACCAGAAACTCAAGGTCCAGGCGTCCATCCAAGGAGACCAGGTTCGCGTGAGTTCCAAGAGCCGCGACGAGCTTCAGACGGTGATCGGCCTGCTCAAGGATCAGGACTTCGGCATCCCGCTCCAGTTCGAGAACTACCGCTAGAGGTTTAGCCACCCCGAGGTCGCGGGGAAGTCCTCGGTAAGAGACCGAGGAGGTAGACAATGGGTTCCATAGAGCACTCGATAGAAGTCGATGTTCCCGTCAGAACCGCCTACAACCAGTGGACGCAGTTCGAAGAGTTCCCACGCTTCATGGGAGGGGTCGAGAAGGTGGTCCAACTGGACGACCAGCGCCTGCACTGGATCGCCGAGGTCGGCGGCCAGAAGCGGGAATGGTTCTCGACGATCACCGAGCAGACCCCTGACCAGAGGATCGCCTGGGTGTCAGATGGCGACTTCCACAACACCGGCGTCGTGACCTTCCACAAGCTCAGCGACAACCGCTGCAAGGTCATGCTGCAGATGGAATACGAGACCTCGGGGTTGGCCGAGAAGGCTGCCCAGTTCCTGGGCGTGATCGGGATGCAGGTCCGCGAGGATCTGGAACGCTTCAAGGAGTTCATCGAAGAGCGCGGCGTCGAAACCGGCGCATATCGGGGCAGCATCAAGCAGACGACCTGAGGGCAACGCAGTCACGCGGGATCGATAGATGACTCGCGGAGATGACGGTTCCGCATGGCGTGGGGCTGCTCGCCACTAGCGGGCGGCCTCCGCTGCTTGCTTGCTAACCTACGGTACCGTATGTTACGGAACCGTAGGTTTCCTGATGGAAGGACACTAGATGGCGCTCCGCGAACCGATGACCAAGCAGCAGACCGAGACCCCCGTTCGCGGGGTCGTACGGTTGACTGCGAAACAACTACGCTTCCAACGACGGGTCACGCTCGCCTTCACGGTGGTTCCCCTCGTGGCCGTCGTGGCCGCGATGGTCCGACTATGGGGATGGGGCATCTCTGGCCTCGACCTCGTCCTGTTCCTGGTCTTCTACTCGATCGCCGGGACCGGGATCAGCGTCGGGTTCCATCGGCTGTTCACCCACCGAGCCTTCAAAGCGGTGCGCCCCTTGCAGGTCGCCCTCGCCTATTCGGGCCAGTTGGCGATCCAAGGCGGAGTGATCGACTGGTGCGCTACGCATCGGCGCCATCACGCCTTCGCTGACGAATACGGAGATCCTCACTCCCCTCATCTGGCGACCGCCGCTGGACTGAAGGGCGTGCTGCACGGCCTCTGGTTCGCTCATGTGGGCTGGTTGTTCGACGCGAACAAGACCGAGGTCGCCGAGTGGGGACCCGACCTCGTCTCTGACCGTGATCTGGTCAGGGTCAACCGGCGCTTCCCGTTGACCGTATTGGCGAGTTTCCTACTGCCTCCGCTGGTCGCCTTCCTGATCACCTTCTCCTTCGCGGCGGCTCTGAGCGCGTTCCTGTGGGCGTCGCTGGTGCGGATCTTCCTCCTGCATCATGTGACCTGGAGCATCAACTCGATCTGCCACTTCTACGGCAAGGAGGCCTATCAGGCCCGCGACGAGAGCAAGAATGTCTGGCCGCTGGCTCCGATCAGCTTCGGCGAGAGTTGGCACAACAACCATCACGCCTTCCCCTGGTCCGCCCGGCTAGGGCTCAAGTTCTGGCAGATCGACACCGGTTGGTACACGATCCGAGCGCTGCAAGGTCTCCGCTTGATCCGCGATGTCAAGGTCCCAACCCGTAAGCAACTCGACGCACGCTCCCTGAAGAGCCGATGACTCCGAGGTGACCGCGAAGCAGATGACCGCGAGCCAGCCGAGATCATCAGCCGGGGACGGCGGGCAGCAAGCCCGGCGTCGGATGAAGGCTCCTGAACGCCGGGAGCAACTGATCGGCATCGCTCGCAAGATCTTCGCTGAACGCGGCTACGAAGCGACCTCGATCGAAGAGATCGCTGAACGAGCTGGTGTTTCCAAGCCCGTGGTCTACGAGCACTTCGGAGGCAAGGAAGGCTTGCATGCGGTCATCGTCGACCGCGAGATCCGGTCGTTGGTGGACCGGATCAAAGCTTCTCTGATCACGGGCGAACCTCGGCGTACGGTCGAATCCGTCGTCCAGACCTTCCTCACCTATGTCGAGGACGAGGAAGACGGCTTCCGGATCCTCGTGCGGGACGCACCCGTCGGGCGAGATGAGGGCTCGTTGCCGTCTGTCTTGGATGAGATCGCAGACGCCGTCGAAGCCTTGCTGATGGTGGAGCTGAAGACCCGAGGCTTCAAAGCAAAGACCGCCCCGGTGTTGGCACGCGCGCTGGTGGGGATGGTTGCGTTGGTCGGACAGTGGTGGCTTAGCGAACCGAGGCCCCGCAAGAAGATGGTCGCGGAACAGGTCGTCAACCTGGCCTGGAACGGCCTGAAGGATCTAGACCGAGAGCCCCGGAGCGGCTAGTCCAGGTACAACTCGTCGATGCCGAGATAGAACGGGTCGCTCGCTCCGGGACCCCCTGCGCCGGCGGTCGGGTCCGCGACGAATCCGTCCCAAGCGATGCCGGCAAGCACCTCGTCGAGCGCGTCGTCAGCGAGCGCGACCGTCGAGGTCGGGTCGAACCCAAGCGCCCACAACGGAGGCCGCTCGGCCTGGCCGGGTTGTAGCAGTCCCAGTAGGGAACTCCAGCCTCCTGAACGAGACACGAGCAGACTGGTCTGAGCGGTCACTCCAAGGCGTGCACGCGCGGCGCTCATCGCATCGTCTAGCCACTTGTCGAGACGCACTTTGGGGTTCACCGTTCCACGCCCGCCTGGGTTGATCTCGAAATGCACATGAGGAGGCGTGCCCACGGCAGAGCCGGTCGCTCCCACGAAGCCGATGACCTCTCCCTGTCGGAGTTTGCGGCCAAGCTTCGGCTGGAACGCGAACTTCTGCATGTGGCCGTAGTAGTAGCGGACGCCGTCCTTGCCCATCAGCCACATGGCGTTGCCGCCGCGTCCGCCGCGCGCGTACTTCCAGATGTACGAGTCGACGGTCGCGCCTACGGGGGTACCCAGCGGGGCGAAGATGTCGTTTCCAGCGTGCAGGCTTAGGCGCCCGATCGCGCGAGGCGCGCCGTAATCATCCTGGTACCAGGCATAGCCTTGGATCGGGAAACGGCCGAAGCCTTGCGCCAGCTGCTTGGCATCCAGTCGGTCGCCGTGGACCCGCTCGAGCAACTCGAGGAGGTCGTTGGTGTTGCGGGGTGGCGTCTTCTCACGCGTCGCCCAGCCTTCCAGACCGAAGCCGCCGGTCCCTCCAGAGGGAGGTCCCACCACGACGGCGTTGCGCCAGGGGTCTACGGGAGCCTTGACCGTGCCCGGGTTGGAGGTCCGGCCAGGGGACGAGTTGGAACTGCCTCGGGATCCCGAGCCGCTTCGGGAAGGCGTCGATCCGCGCGAGGACCCACCAGAGGACCCGCCGGGATCCTTGGGTGGCTTGGGGGCAGTGGATGTCTGGGTCGACTTCGGGCTCGAACCGCCTCCGCCGCCACCTGGAGGTGGAGGGGGCGGTGGGGCGGGAGTGTTGGTCGGCTGGGGCGAACTGGTTCGCGTCGGCGTGGGGGAAGGAGAGCCTCCGCCGCCTCCGCCGACCGGCGGGATATCCACCTGGGCCGCGCCAGGAGATGCAAGCAGCAGAGCAGACCCTGCGAGCAGGGTGGTCAATGTCCCGAGGCGCTGGCCGTTTCGCATCACTTAGTTACCGTCTCGTCCTTCGAGTTCTCCGTCCGACGCAGAAGAACCTGCGCCTGGACAACGAAACAACCGGGGCGATGGTGCCGCCACCTGCGAGACATCCCTAAGGTTACCTAGGAGCACTTCCGGAGGGAAGAGGCACAGGGGATGCATCGGGCGCACGAACCTCGCGAATCGAACCATCCAGGAAGTCCCGAAGGTCAGATCCTGGCACCCAGCGACCGGAGCTGGGCGAGACGCTCTTCGAGCGGCGGGTGGCTCATGAACAACTTCGACACGCCCTTACCTGCGAACGGAGCGTGAAGGAACAGGTGGCTGACAGCCGGATTCATCTCGGGAACGGGTCGATTCCGGGCGGCCGCGTCTATCTTGACAAGCGCCCTGGCAAGGGGTGTGGCGTCCCCTAGGAGTTTGGCACCGGTGGCGTCGGCGTGGGCTTCGCGGCTCCGGCTGACGGCCATCTGGATCATGAAGGCCGCGATGGGGGCCAGGATGAGGCTGAGGAGCGCAGCGACGGCCCCGAAGGGGCCCGAGTCACGGCTGTCTCGGCCGCCACCCAACATGGCGCCCCACATGGCGATGCGAGCGAGGAAGGTGATGGCCGCCGCAACCGTCGCGGCAACCGCGCCGACCAGGATGTCGCGGTTCCGGACATGACTGATCTCGTGAGCCAAGACCCCGGTGAGTTCGTCCTCGTCCAGGACATCCAGGATGCCTTCGGTGACGGCAACCGCAGCGTGTTCGGGATCGCGTCCGGTCGCGAAGGCGTTCGGCTGCCGGGCAGGCATGAGATATAGCCGCGGCATCGGCATGTCGGCCTTGCGGCACAACTCGCGCACTATCCGGTACAGCCAAGGAGCCTGCTCTTCTGTGACCGGCTGGGACTTCGTCATCTTCAGCACGATCTTGTCGCTGAACCAATATGAGCCCATGTTCATGACCACGGCGAAGATCAGCCCGAACATGGCCCAGGTACGGCCGCCCAGCGCCTGGCCGACGACGACGAAGAGGCCGCCGAGGGCAGCCAGGAAGACCCAGGTTCGGATCGTGTTCTTGCTCATCACGCTCGTAAGGGTACCTTGCGGGAGCCCTGCCGACCGGCCGAGAGCAGGCTGGCGAGGTGAACTCTTAGCCGATTGCTAACTGGCCGGCATCGCCGGCGGCAGCGATGTCGGCGAAGGCAGGGTTCGGGAAGCCGCTCGGGGCTGCCCCCGACAAGGCGAGGTCTGGATGTCAGCCAGCCACGAGCGTGGAGCGTGGACTGAAGGTGTTGAACAGGTCCGGGTACACCGTCAGGATCGCTATGACGATCGCCATCACCGCGATCGCCGCGCCCAGCGGGACCGCGACCGACACCCTGCGTTCGTCGGCCGGCTCGCGGAGGAACATCCGCCCCGCAAGCGACAGGTAGTAGTAGAGGCCGATCACGGTATTTATGACCATCACCGCCGCGATCCACGCTACATCGGCTTCCAGCGATACCCGGAACACGAAGAATTTGGCCCAGAACCCGGCCGTCGGGATCATCCCTGCAAGGGACAGCAGGAAGAACATCATCGACATCGCGAGCGCGGGTTTGCGTCGGGCGAGTCCGTCGAAATCGCTGACATCGTGGCCGATGGTCTTGCCGACGGGGATGACCACAGCGAAGGCTCCGAGGTTCATCACCGAGTAGATGAGCAGGTAGGTAAGCGCAGCAGCGAAGGCGTCCTGCTGGACGGCCGCTGGCTGTCCGGCGATCACGGCGAACGGAAGCAGGATGTAGCCGGCTTGCGCGATGGAGGAGTAAGCGAGGAGGCGAACCACATTGGTCTGGCTGAGGGCAGTGATGTTCCCGAGTGTCATGGTCGCCACGCTCAGCACCGCGAACCCGGGCGCCCACACATGGCCGTAGGCAGGGAACGCCAGGAAGCAGATCTGCAGCAAGCCGGCGAAACCCGCCGCCTTCGACGCGACCGACAGGAACGCCGCAACCGGCACCGGCGCTCCTTCGTAGGTGTCGGGAGCCCAGAAATGGAACGGCACCGCCGACACCTTGAAGGCGAAGCCAGCGACGACCAGCAGGATGCACGCGAACACCAGTGGCTGGGCGAAGCCCGGCACGAGAGGTAGACGCTCCGCGATGAGCGGGAGCAGGGTGGAGCCGGTCATGCCGTAGAGCATCGACATGCCGAAGAGCATGATGGCGGTCGAGAGCACACCGATCAGGAAGAATTTGATGGCGGCCTCGCCGCCCTCGGTCTGACGCTTGCGGAAGCCCGAGAGGATGAATCCCGGGATCGAGATCGTCTCGAGGGCGATGAACAAGGTGATCAGCTCGCGAGCGCTGGGCAGTACCAGCATGCCGAGCAGGCTCGCCAGGACCAGGAAGTGGAACTCGCCCTGAGAGCCTTCTTCGGTCTCCCGCATGTGGTTCGCGCTCACGAGGATCGTCAACGCCGTCGCACCCAGGAACAGGAACTTGAACAGCACCGCGTACCGGTCGACGACGAAGGCACCTCCGAAGGTCGAGCGGTCCTCTCCGATCAATGTTCCAAGAGCGATCGCCGCAGCTCCGATCCCTACCAGGGACAGGATCGGGTTGATGAACTTGAGCCGGAGCGGCAGGAAGAGATCGACCACGAGGACGGCCAGCAGCACGCCCGTTGTGATCAGTTCGGGCGCGATAGCGTGATAGTCGATCTCAAGCATGTTCAGCTCACCTGAAGACGCTGGTCAAGGTGACGACCGCATCGTTGGTCATGTCCAGGATCGCGCGAGGCCAGACACCCAGCGCGAGTATCGAGACGAGCAGAGGCGCCCACGCGATCCACTCCATCGGGCGAACATCGTCTATCGAGGAGTCTTCCTTCCACTTGTCGCGCAACTGTCCGAGGTTCAAGCGTTGGATCAGCCAGAGCATGTAACCCGCGGTGAGGATGGTGCCGATGGCTCCGAAGACCGCGAAGGTGCGGTACAGCCCGATGTTCAGACCCTCTGCCGGGGTGAACGCGGACAGCAGCGCGAGGATCTCTCCCCAGAAGCCCGCGAGACCCGGGAGACCCAACGAGGCGATGCCGGTGAAGATCATTAGCACGCCCATGCGAGGCAACTTCTGCAACACGCCCGGGCCGATGTCGTCGATCATGCGCGTGTGGTAGCGCTCGTACATCGAACCAGCCAGGAAGAACAGCATCCCGGTGACGACTCCGTGGGCGACCATCCCGAAGATTGCAGCGTTGATGCCGGCCGGGGTAAGGGTGGAGATCCCGAGCATCACGAAGCCCATGTGCCCAACCGAGCTGAACGCGATCAGTCGTTTGATATCTGATTGCGCGAAGCAGTTGAGCGCACCGTAGATGATGGCTATCACCGCCAGCGCTCCAATATAGGGAGCCCAATCTCTGGCTGTGTCGGGGAGGATGGGCAGCGCGATGCGGATGAACGCATAGGTGCCCATCTTCAGCATGATCGCCGCCAGCAACACCGAACCGACCGTCGGCGCATCCCCGTGCGCATCGGGTAGCCATGTATGGAACGGCCACATCGGCACCTTGATCGCGAATCCGAGGAACAACCCGAGGAACACGAGGTTCTGGAAACCAGGTGTCCCGAAGGGGCCGTTCTGCGCCAGCAGCAACATGTCGAAGGTACGCGCTCCGTCGATGTTGCTTCGGAAATAGAGCGCCAGGAAACTCAACAGCATGAAGACCGAACCGAACAGCGTGTAGAGGAAGAACTTGATCGCTGAGTATTCCTTGCGCTCAGAACCCCAGATCG
>JBKHYG010000093.1:0-2001 GCA_046565595.1 Actinomycetota bacterium
CTCGCCGGGACCTTCTACGGGGTAGGGATCGCGATCGCTGGAGGCGCTGGCAACATCATCTACGGCAACGAGGTGACCGACCATGCTCTCGCCGGGATCGTCCTGACGCCGCTCCCTGATCAGAACCTGTGGATCTCGAGCGGAAACACCGTCTGGGGAAACACCGTGACCCACGATGCCGAAGAGTTCCCGGACTCCTTCGATATCGGGCAGGGAGCTACCAGCGGTCCGGGCAACTGCTGGGCTGACAACACCTTCGGCAACTCGGCGCCCGTCATGATCGAAGAGATCTGGTCGTGCGGTATGCCCGTGACCGGCCCTGGCGGCAGCCCTCTGGCCGAACTCGGTCTGGCCCAGGGCGTCCTTGGCCTGAACGGTCGTGTCCAGGGTGACTGGAAGACCTGGCCGATCCCGGCCGGTGCTGCCGGCCAGCCTGAGGCCCCAACCGATGCTCCTACCACCTGGCTACCAGAGGTCACCTACTGATCTAGCAAGTGGTCCGAGGACAGACGGAGGCGGCCTCAGGGCCGCCTCCGGCATTCCCGGGGTCCGCTGGCGGCTATCATCGCCAGCAGATGAGCATCGCTTCTCCGTCAGCCGGCTACACCTTCACGCTGCGCGTGAACCTTCAGAACAAGCCTGGAACCCTTGGGCGACTTACCAGCGCGATCGGGCGTGCCGGCGGAGACCTGGGAGCGGTCGATCTGGTCGAGCATCGCGGCAAGGTCGTCGTTAGAGATCTGACGGTCAAGTGTCGTGACGAAGCTCACGCCAAACAGATCCAACGCGCCGCCCAGCGGGTGCAAGGCGTCGAGGTCCGAAGCGTCGCCGACCGCGTCATCGACATGCATCGCGGTGGCAAGATCCGCGTCCAGTCCCGATACCCACTGCAGTCCCGCGACGATCTGTCGATGGCCTACACACCCGGGGTTGGGCGCGTCTGTCGCCAGATCGCCGAGGACCCGCAACAGGTCTACTCGCTGACGATCAAATCGAACTCCGTGGCGGTATTGACCAACGGTACGGCGGTCCTCGGGCTTGGTGACATCGGTCCGGAAGCGTCGATGCCGGTGATGGAGGGCAAGGCGATGCTCTTCAAGGAGTTCGCCGACATCGATGCCTATCCGATCTGTGCCGATGCACGGACGGTCGAAGAACTCGTAGCGGTCGGCAAGGCGATCGCGCCCGGATTCGGTGGGATCAACCTCGAGGACATCGCTGCTCCGGGTTGCTTCGAGGTGGAGCGCAGGCTGCGCGAAGAACTCGACATCCCGGTCTTCCATGACGATCAGCACGGCACCGCGATCGTGACCGCTGCAGCGTTGATAAACGCAGCGCGTGTGGTCCATCGCAAGATGGAGGATCTGAAGGTCGTGTTCCTGGGCATGGGCGCAGCAGGTGTCGCCTGCACGAAACTGTTGCTCGAGCTCGGTGTCGGCGATGTGATCGGAGCGGACCGGGCAGGCATCATCCATCGGGGCCGTAACGAGAACATGAACGAAGAGAAGCAGTGGGTCGCCGAGAACACCAACCGTGAGAACATCTCGGGAAGCATCGAGGACGCGCTGCGCGGTGCCGATGTGTTCATCGGCCTGAGCGGACCGGGACTCGTCAAGGCCGAATGGCTAGAGCACATGAGCTCCGACGGGATCGTCTTCGCGATGGCCAACCCGATCCCTGAGGTCATGCCCGAAGAGATCCCGGAGAACATCGCTGTCATCGCGACGGGACGAAGCGACTACCCGAACCAGATCAACAATGTCCTGGTATTCCCCGGCTTCTTCCGCGGGGCGCTCGACTGCCGCGCGCGCACCATCTCTGCCGGCATGGAGGTTGCTGCAGCGCAGGCCTTGGCGAGCATCGTCGATGAGGGTGAACTGGACCCCGAGTACATCATCCCGAGCGTCTTCGACAAGCGGGTCATGCCGTCGATAGCTGATGCAGTCCGCGAGGTTGCCCAGGCCGAAGGTACCGCCCAGGTGCGCTCCGGGGGCTGACCGC
>JBKHYG010000094.1:0-19171 GCA_046565595.1 Actinomycetota bacterium
CCGAGATCTTGATGTCGCGGAAGTCGACCTCTTCCAGGAGACGGATCTCGTTCAGCGCGCTCTCGAGCATCGCCGAAGGGGTAGGACCGCCGTGCTTGGCGAGGATGGGAGCTTCGATCGAGCCAGCGTTGACCCCGATCCGGATCGGGACGCCTCGCGCCTTGGCTTCACGGCCGATCAAACCGACCTTGTCGTGCTTCTTGATGTTCCCTGGATTGATGCGGATGCCATGGCAGCCAGCTTCGAGGGCGGCGAGGGCATATTTCCACTGGAAGTGGATGTCAGCGACGACCGGGATCGGGCTCTTCGCGGCGATGGCGGGCAACGCTTCCACATCATCGGTATCTGGAACAGCGACCCGAACGATGTCGCATCCGGTTGCGTTCAGACGCGCGATCTGCTGAAGGGTCGCATCCACATCCGCGGTCGGCGTGGTCGTCATCGATTGAACGCTGATCGGAGCGTCGCTGCCGATCTGAACCCGCCCCAGGTGGATCTGTCGGGTAGGACGACGCCTGATCATCGAGCCAGGTCTGGTAGCGGTTTCACGATGTCCAGGTAGAGCAACAACATGAACATCGAACCGAGGATCATGATGACGGTCAACGACACGGGCACGAGTTTGCGCATGTCCGCTTCCTTGCCACGGATCTTCTCGTAGACGACCACCGCGAGATGTCCGCCGTCCAGTGGAGGCAAAGGGACGAGGTTGGCTACGCCGATGAAGATGTTGAATGCAGCGATCAGGGAGAAGAAGGCCAGCCAGTTTCCCGTGTTAGCGAAGTTGCCGGCCTGGCCGCCGACCCCGACCAGCGTCGCCGGATCCTCGACCGATCGTTCGCTTCGACCTGAGGCAACCGAGAACAGCCGGCCTAGCGAATCCGGGCTGAAGAGGTTGACGAAGGCTTCGAGAGAGGCTTTCGCTCCTCTGCCGACCTCTTGGATCGATTCGACCGTCGCGGCAGGGATGGATCGTTTGATCTTCTCGAAGTCGGGGCCGACCCCCAGGTAGCCGACCTGTTCGCCGTCCCGCTCGGTGGTCGCCGGCGTCGCCTCGAGTTGGACCAGTTCGCCGTCGCGTTCGACCACTATCTCGATCTGCTCACCAGGACGCGCGCTGACGATGCGCTGCACATCGGTCCAACCTTGGATCGGCTGGCCGGCTATCTCGACCAGACGATCGCCGCTTCGCAGGTCTGCCGCGGCAGCCGGCGTCCCTTCGACGACCTCGCTCAGCACGGTGGTCGGATCTCCTCGGACGCCAGCGAAGGCGAAGATGCCGATAAGGATGATGACCGCGATCACGAAATGCATGAAGGAGCCGGCGGTCAAGACGACTGCGCGCTGCCAATGACTCTTGGACTTGTAGGTGCGCCCTTCGTCCTCAGGCTTGGGGTCCTCGAAGGGATTCATCCCGGCGATACGCACATAGCCGCCCAGAGGGATCGCCTTCGCGCCGTACTCTGTGTCGCCGCGTCTGAAGGACCAGAGCTTCGGGCCGAACCCCACGAAGAACTCTTCGACCTTCATGCCGAAGGCGCGCGCGGTCGCGAAATGACCGAACTCGTGCAGCATGATCGAGATCAGGATCGCTGCGATGAACAGGATGATGCCAAGCATCTAGACCTTGTCTATCAGGGTACGGGCCGTCTCGCGCGCAGCCCGTTCCGCGGCCGATACCCCCGAGAGGTCCTCGATCGGTTCGGGCTCAACCCGCTGGAGCGTCTCGGTGACGATGGCCATGATGTCCAGGAAGCCGATCTGGCCATCCAGGAACGCAGCGACGGCTTCCTCATCCGCGGCGTTGATGATCGCGGGGGCGGTGCCACCGAGAGCGATCGCTTCGAGGGCCAGTCGCACGGCCGGGAAAGCCTCGTGGTCGATCGGCTCGAAGCTCAGTTCGCCGATGTCGGCCCAATCGACATGGTCGACACCGACCGGAACCTTCTCCGGATGCAGCAGCGCCGCGGCGATCGGGATCCGCATGTCCGGGACCGCCGCCTGCATCAGCGTGGAGCCGTCGACCAGGTCGACCATCGCGTGGATGATGCTCTGCGGGTGGATCACAGCTTCGACGCGGTCGGGTGTCAGGTCGAACAGGTGGCAGGCCTCGATCAGTTCGAGACCCTTGTTGAACAGGGTCGCCGAGTCGATCGTGATGCGGTTACCCATGCGCCAGGTCGGGTGATCGAGCGCCTCAGCGACGCTCACACCCTCCAGTTGCTTGCGACCGCGACCGCGGAATGGTCCACCGCTGGCGGTGAGACGGATCCTGGCGATCTGGTCCCGGGGGATGCCGGTCAAGCACTGCGCCAACGCGGCATGCTCGGAATCCACGGGCAACAGCAACGATGGATCGGCCTTCAGCAGGTCTCGGATCAGAGGCCCTCCCGCGATGAGACTCTCCTTGTTGGCGAGGGCGACCCGGGTTCCAGCCTTCAGGGCCGCAAGCGTCGGAGCCAACCCGCGACTCCCCACCACAGCGTTCAGGACCACATCTACATCTGGGCGACTAGCTGCCTCGACCAGTAGCGCCGACCCTGTCGCGAAACGCGCATGCTGATCGAGGGCGGCGAGTCCAGCCATCTCTGGCGAATATCGCTCCACCTGGTCTTCGAGGCTTCCGGCATCAGAGCCCGCGATCAGAGCGACCACCTCGAACCGTCCAGGGTGCTCATCGACGATGCGGAGCGCCTGACGCCCGACCGATCCGGTCGAACCAAGTATGGCCAGCCTGATCATGCCGCCCAGCGGACGATCCAATACGAGACGGGGATCGACAGCAGAAGAGCATCGATCCGGTCCAGCACTCCCCCATGGCCCGGCAGGAGCGTCCCCATATCCTTGATCCCCAGATCGCGCTTCACCAGAGACTCGCTCAGGTCTCCGACCGGCGCGGTGACTGCGGTCGCCAGGGCCATCAACAACAGGATCGGACGGGACAGATCCGCGAACACCGGCCCGAGGGTCAATGCGGCGACCACGATGGTCAGCGTCCCGCCGAGTGCACCCTCGAGACTCTTCTTGGGCGACACGGTCGGCGCCAGCGGTGTCTTGCCCTTCCAGACGCCGAACACATACGCGCCGATGTCGTAGAAGGCTGCGAGCGCGATCGCTACAAGCGTCTTGCCGGCGCCTCCGGGCAACAGTGATAGCAAGATGATGTGCGAGGCGAGGAAGGGGATCCACAAGATCCCGAACACCGTGAGGCCAAGGCCTCTAGCCGCCTGGTGTGTTCGCCCCGGATCGGCCGCGATCCAGAGGGCCGTAGCGGGAACGGCCACCGCCAGACCGAACGCGACGCCGGGCAACCCACGGTGGTAAGCGCCCAACAGCAGGAGCCCACCGACGACCAGGCCGATAGCGACCGACGCGTCGTACCCGGCCTTCTTCACCGCCGTGTAGAACTCGGTCTGAGCCGTCAGGACGAAGACCCCTACGAATATCAAGAACGCCAGGCGGGAGAGATACAGCGTGCCGACTATCCCGACCGCCAGGGCGACTCCGGTAGCGATCGCCATCGGCAGGTTGCGGCCGGTGCGACCTACGGGCGCATCGCTAGCGGACCCGAGGTCCTGCTCGCTCAACCTCAGACCTCCAGCAGTTCCGCTTCCTTGCGTTTCAGCATCTCATCCACCTCGGCGATGAACCGATCGGTGAGTGCTTGCAGTTCCTTCTCCGAACGGCGGATGTCATCCTCGGAAACATGGCCGTCCTTCAGCGCCTTGTCGAGGGAATCCTTCGCGTGTCGACGCACGGCGCGGATCGCTACCCGGCCCTGCTCGGCACGGTCACGAACGACCTTGATGAGCTCCTTACGCCGTTCCTCTGTGAGAGGGGGGAACGCGATCCGGATGTTCTGGCCGTCGTTGTTCGGGGTGATCCCGAGATCCGAGGATTGGATGGCCTTCTCGATCGCCCCCATCGCCCCCTTGTCATAGGGAGTTATCGCGAGGCTCCGAGGGTCGGGGACATTGATCTGCGCCAACTGGACCAGCGGCGTCTGCGTGCCGTAGTAGTCGACGGTGATCTTCTGTAGGACCGCCGGCGACGCGCGCCCGGTGCGGATCGTCGCGAACTCTTCACGGGTGTGCTCGATCGAGCCCTTCATCTTCTGCTCTGCTTCCTTCAGTGCATCGGCGATCACGCGTTCCTCCTTCCGGCGCCCGAGTGGACGAGCGTCCCCACGGGTGCCCCCGTAAGCACCTTGACGATGTTGCCTGGCTCTGCCAGGTCGAAGACAACGATAGGCAGGTCATTGTCCATGCATAGGCTGATGGCGGTGGCGTCCATGACGCCGAGGCTCTCGCTCAAGGCCTGCTGGAAGGTCAACTCCTCGTAACGGACCGCCGAGGCGTCCTGCAGCGGGTCGCGGTCGTAGACCCCGTCCACCTTGGTGCCCTTGCAGATGGCCTCGCATCCGGTCTCGAGCGCACGCTGGGCGGCGGTCGTGTCGGTCGAGAAGTAAGGCTGGCCGAGACCCGCAGCGAAGATCACCACCCGCCCCTTCTCCATGTGGCGAACCGCCCGACGCGGCATGTAGGGCTCGGCGACCTGCGTCATGGTGATCGCGCTCTGGACACGGGTTGGCACATCGGCCTTCTCGAGGGCGTCCTGCAGAGCCAGACAGTTGATGACCGTCGCGAGCATCCCCATGTAGTCGGCGCGCGCACGGTCCATCCCGCGCGCCGAAGCCGATGCGCCGCGGAAGATGTTGCCTCCACCCACGACCACCGCTACCTCGATGCCTCTATCCCGGACCTCTCGCAGTTCCTGGGCGAGTCGGTCGAGCATGTCTGGGTCGACATTGAGCCCTCGTTCCGGGGTGGCGAGCATCTCTCCGCTGAACTTCAGCAAGACCCGCTTGAACCTCGGTCGGCTCGACATGGGATCAGACCCCGACGCGGAAGTACGAGAAGCGACGGACCCGGACGGGCTCCTTCAGTTCGGCGGTCGCCTCGTCGAGGAGCTGGGAGATCGTCTTGGAGTCGTCCCGGATGTACTTCTGGTCCATCAGGCAGTTGTCCGCGTAGAAGGCCTCCAACTTGCCGGCCACGATCTTGTCAACGACCTGCTCGGGCTTGCCTTCGGCCTGCTTGGCGTAGATCTCCTTCTCGCGTTCGACCACATCGGCCGGGACCTCGTCGCGGGTCAGGTAGCTGGGGTTGGCGAAGGAGATGTGCAGTGCGATCTCGTGAGCGATCCGCTGGAAAGCTTCGGTCTTGGCGACGAAATCCGTGGCACAGTTCAACTCGATCATCACGCCTACCTTGGCGGGCATCTCAGGAGCTGGGCGGTGCAGATAGGCGTAGACCATGCCTTCGTCGGCGGCCCGATCGGCGAACTTCTTGGCGCTCGCCAGGCCGCGCTCTCGCAGCAGATCCTTGGCCTTCTCCAGGTCGCCATCGGCCTCCTGCAGCGCCTTCTTGCACTCCATCATCCCCGCGCCGGTCGCATCGCGGAGCGTCTTCACATCGTTCGCGTTGATACTCATGTCCGGGTCCTCTGTCTGGTCGAGATGGATCAGCGCAAGCTGCGGAGCTCTTCGGCCTCGGTGCGGGCACGCTCGCGGTCGGCGGCCTCCTGCTCCTTCAGCTGACGCTCCCAAGCTGGCATGTCTTCGTCGATGGCCGCCACGGGCGCATCTGGCGTGGTGACATCGCCGGTCCGGACGCCGTGACCCTCGGCGACGGCGTTCGCGATTATGCGAGTCAGCAAGGCGCAACTGCGGATCGCGTCATCGTTGCCGGGGATCGGGTAGTCGATCTCTTCGGGATCGCAGTTGGAGTCCACGATCGCCACGACCGGGATGCCCGCCTTGCGGGCTTCGCGGACGGCGATGTGCTCCTTCTTGGTGTCGATGATCCAGACGGCGCTGGGAAGCTTGGTCATCTCGCGGATCCCGCCGAGGTTACGCAGCAGGGACTCCTTCTCCTTGCGCATGCGAAGGACTTCCTTCTTGGGCAGCAGATCGAAGGTTCCGACATCCTCCATCGCTTCGAGTTCGCGGATGCGAGCAAGGCGCTTCGAGATCGTCTGGAAGTTGGTGAGCATCCCACCCAGCCAACGCTGGTTCACGAAGGGCATCCCGACGCGTTTGGCTTCGCGTTCGATCGGCTCTTGGGCTTGCTTCTTGGTGCCGATGAAGAGCACCGTGCCGCCCGCGGCCGCGGTGTCGCGGAGGAATCGGTAAGCGGCATCGATGCCCGACAGGGACTGTTCGAGATCGAGGATGTAGATGCCGTTGCGCTCTCCGAAGATGAAGCGCCGCATCTTGGGGTTCCAACGACGGGTCTGGTGCCCGAAGTGGACACCGGCTTCCAGCAGCTGCCGGATGGTGACCGTAGCCATCTTGTGTTCCTTTCGGTTTTGTATCTGCCTCTGCTCTCCTCGTCCCGATGGTCGCCCCTCGCGGGGACCCGACTTCGGTCAGAGAGCATGTGTATTCCGCCGATGGATCAGCGGTGGGCCGCATGGTAGCAGGTCAACCTCGCCCGGAACCAGGCCGAAAGGGCGACGCTTCAGCCTCTGACCAGGTGAACGACCGGGATCCTGACCCTGCGCAGATACTTGCGGAGCCTCGGCATCGGATCCACATAGCGCCAGCCGCCCAAGATCGAGGCATCCGGCACCCGCAACCCGAGGTGGAGGGACTCTTCGGCCCTATCTGAGTGACCGGGACCGGTGGTGCCGAGGATCTGGCCGGGGGTGACCCATTGGCCCTTTGAGACCAGGACCGATCCGAGATAGGAGTAGGTCAGTTTGAGCGGATCCGGGGTGTCGATGGTGACGAACAGGTCGCCAGCGACCTGGCCGGCGAAGGTCACCTGGCCCTCTAGGCCCACCACCACCGGCGTCCCTGATGAGGCGGCCAGATCGACCCCTCGATGCCCGGCCGCGTACGGGGTTGGAGGCTCCTCGAATCCTCGAAGCAGGATCGAGAGGAAAGGCGCCATCATCTCGCCGGGGCGTGGCATCTGGTCCACCTGCGCGCGTGCAGAGGAGACGAGCGAGGCAAGCGCGAGCGTCGATATCAGTAGGCGCCTCATAGGGAGGACCGTACCTCTTCGGCGGCCGTGTACCCAGGCTGGGCAGAACGGGAATCAGCCCGCGATCGCGGCCTTCATCCGGCGGCGAAGATCGATCATCGCCTTGGTGTGGATCTGACAGACGCGACTCTCGGTTACCCCTAACGCGCTGCCGATCTCTTTGAGGGTGAGCCCCTCGAAGTAGTACATGGTGATCACGAGCTGGTCACGATCGGCGAGATCCTTGACCACACCCGCGAGGATCTGCTTGGTCTCGGAGTTCTCGAAGATCGCCACCGGATCGGCAGCGGCGCTGTCCTCGATCGTATCCACGAGGGCCGAGCCTCCATCATCATCATCGCCGCGGCCGACCATCTCATCCAGGGCGACGACGCTGCTGAGGTTCACCCGCTGCAGGATCGACCTCAGATCCTCGACATCGACCCCCATCTCATCGGCGATCTCTTCCTCCGACGGCGCACGATGGAGCCTGGATTCCAGGTCGGCGATCGCGCGTTCGACGATACGGGCCTTCGAACGCACCGAGCGCGGCACCCAGTCGAGCGCTCGAAGCTCGTCGACGATGGCTCCACGGATCCGAGGGATCGCGTAGGTCTCGAACTTGATGCCTCGACTGAGGTCGAACTTGTCGAGGGCATCCATGAGGCCGAATATCCCGTAGCTGATCAGATCTCCAGCATCCACGCTGGCAGGCAGCCCGGAACCGACACGCCCGGCGACGAACTTGACCAGAGGCGAGTAGTTGATGATCAGCCGTTCACGAGCCTGGGGATCGGCTTCCTCCTTGAAGCGTCGCCAGAGTTCCGCCAGCGCATCTGCTGCGGCATCCGGGTCAGCCAAGGTGTTTCGTTCAGGCATGCGGGTGTGCTCGATCGTAGGCGCGGCGGAGCCGCTCGGTGGAAACATGAGTGTAGACCTGAGTGGTCCTCAGGTCCTGATGTCCGAGCAACTCTTGGACGGTCCGCAGATCCGCGTCCCCCTCCAGCAGATGGGTCGCGAATGTGTGGCGCAGCATGTGGGGATGGACCGCGAGCGACGGATCGACCGCTCTGGCCGCCTTCTGGACCAGACGGTATGCGTCGCGGGAGCCCAGCCGACGGCCCCTCGCGTTGACGAACAGGGCTGCTGAGGGAGAGACCGAGGTGAGCATCTCGGGTCTCGCGTCCCGGATGTAGTCGCGCAGAGCCTCGACGCAGGGCTGGCCGATCGGGACGATGCGTTCCTTGTTGCCCTTACCCAGGACCCGGATCAGGCGCGCATCGAGGTCGAGGTCGTCTAGGTCCAGTCCACACAACTCGGCGACCCGCAGCCCTCCCGCGTAGAGAAGTTCGAGGACGGCTCGGTCGCGTTTACCTTCGGGTTCGGTTGGGTCGGGAGCCTCGAGGATCGCCTCTAGCTGCTTGCGTTTCAGGGTTCTAGGTAGGGTCGAAGCACGCTTGGGGGCTTCGACGATCGCGAACGGGTCATCTGGCCGGAGCTGCTCTCTGACCATCCACCTCCCCAGCGTTCGCAAGGCCGAGAGCGTGCGGGCCACGCTGCTACGCGCCTTACCGATCGAGATGCGCGAGGCAAGGAAGCGACGCACATCGGCCTCTGAGACCTTCGTTAGGGTCGTCGATGCCCGCGCGCACCACGCCTCGAAGCCGAGGATGTCGCGCCGGTAGGCCGCGACCGTGTTCTCGCTGGCGCCTTTGGAGTGCAGGTGTTCGATGAACCGGGCCAGCAGCGGGGAAGGGCTGGACATGCCCCAACTATCCCCCTTCGAAGGGTGTTTGGCAAGGACCCGCGACGGTCCTGGGGCTAGAGGGGTGCGTATGCGCCCATCGGGTCTCGTTTGATCAAGCCTCGCAGGTCGAGGTCCAGCAGGATGTCATCGACCTGACCGGCTGCCACACCCGTCGCCGCAGCGATCTGCTCTGCACTCCTGCCACGACCAAGGGCCGAAAGGACCCTCCTTTCCAGGTCGGAGAGTCGCACAGGCGCAGGGGCACCCGCCGCCGACAGGGCGGTCAGGACATCGGCAGCGTCGAGGCACGGGGCGCATCCATCTCGGATCAGCCGATTGGGTCCACCTGAGAGTTCAGCGTCGATCGGTCCGGGGACCGCCAGGACCTCGCGACCAAGATCCCTGGCCCTAGCCGCGGTGGATAGCGCCCCGCTGGTCGGATGGACCCCCTCGATCACGATGACCGCGTGAGAAACCGAAGCGATCAAGGCGTTGCGTTCCAAGAACCGATGGCGCCGGGGCGGTGTGTCGCGTGGATAGGCGCTCATCGCGCCCCCTCGTTCGCAGACGCGTTCGTAGAGGGCTCGGTTCTTGGCGGGATACACCTGATCCAGGCCCGATCCGAGCACCGCAAGTGTTCGGCCTGTCGCGTCAAGGGCTCCGATGTGGGCGGCTGCGTCGATCCCCATCGCTAGGCCGCTCACGATCCATACGCCAGACGAACACAGGGCAGAGGCCAGCCGCCTCGCGGTCCGCATGCCGTAGGGCGAGGGTCGGCGGGCACCGACGATCGCCACCATCGGCGCCTCCCAGTCGATCTCCCCGGCGGTCCAGACGGGCGGCGGGATCGGAAGATGGTGGAGCCGATGCGGGTACCCTCGGTGTTCTGGCAGCATCGGTGCGTCCGGGATCGAAGCGAGAGGGCCGTGGGCATCGGGCTCAAGGATCATGGATGGCTCCCAGCGACTCTCAAGGTGAGAGCTTCCCGGATCTGGGTGACGGAGACGGCCTCTAGGCCGGCCAGGTCGGAGATCGTTCGAGCCACACGGATCACTCGGTGAGCCGCTCGGCCTGAGAGACCTTCGTCGTCGACTGCTCGGGACAGCAGCCGCTGCGCCGAGGGTTCGACTCCGGCCAACTCGACCATCCCCTTGGCGGGCAGTTCGGCGTTGGTCAGGAATCCGTGGGGAGCCCATCTTCGCCGCTGGGTCCTCCTGGCTTCTCGCACGCGGATACCGACCTGGGCGGACGCTTCGCCGTCGCCCCCTCCCAAGAGTTCCTCGCCGCTGGTCGGTGGCACCGCTACCTGTAGGTCGATCCGGTCTAACACCGGGCCCGAGAGCCTCTCTGCGTACGCGACGATGCGAGAGTCTGGGCACCGGCAGGCTCGATGTTCGACCCCTCTGAAGCCGCACGGACACGGGTTGGTGGCAGCGACGATCATGGTGCGCGCGGGGAAGGTGGCTGCCCACCGCGCGCGCACGATCCGCACCCAGCCTTCCTCCATGGGCTGACGCAGAGACTGGATGGTGCGCCGGTCGAACTCTCCGAGTTCGTCTAGGAACAGCACTCCGCGATGCGCGAGACTGACCTCGCCAGGTAACGGCACTGCCCCGCCGCCGCCCACCAAGGCAGCGACGGTGGCTGAATGATGCGGAGCGCGGAAGGGTCTTACCCCAACCAATCCGGCTCCCTCGGGCAGCAGGCCAGCGATCGAGTGGATGCGCGTCACCTCGACGGCCTCGTCCTGTTGCAGCGGAGGAAGGATCCCGGGGAGCCGTTGGGCGAGCATCGTCTTGCCAGCGCCCGGTGCACCGGTCATCAGGAGGTTGTGTTCACCCGCGGCCGCTATCTCTAGAGCGCGTTTGGCTGCCATGTTGCCGCGGACATCGGCCAGGTCTGGGTAGCCGTGGAAGATGGTCGGGGGTGCAGGCGGGACGGGCAACGGGTCTGCGCCTTGCTCGAGGATCGCAAGGCATCTGGCCAGATGATCCACCGGAAGGATCCCTAGACCACCAGCGATGCTGGCCTCTGCAGCGTTGCCCACCGAGACGAACAGGCGTTGGACGCCTGCTTCGGCCAGTCGCGTCGCAGCCGAGAGGACCCCGCGTATGGGCCGTGCGGCGCCGTCCAGTGACAACTCTGCGAGCGCGGCGGTCCTGTCCAGAACGCCCGGGGGGATCTGTCTGTCCGCGACCAGGATGCCCAAGGCGATGGCCAGATCGAAGCCGCTTCCGACCTTCCGCACATGGGCCGGCGACAGGTTGACGACGATCCGCTGCATCGGCCACTGCCGCCCAGACGAGAGGATCGCTGCTCTCACACGCTCCTTGGCCTCATGGATGGACGCGTCCGGCAACCCGACGACGGTGAAGGCGGGAAGGCCTGAGGTGACCGAGACTTCGACGCGTACCGGCGTAGCTTCCATCCCCAGGACCGTCGCAGCCACCGCGACGCCAAGTCCTTCGCCGATGGCCAGCATCAGAAGGCGCTCTCTAGGTGCTGCAGGCGGAAACCCTGGCCTTGCGCGACGACGGCGACGACATCGAACCGGACGGCGGCCGCGTGAGGTCGCCGCTCGTTCAGGTATCGCATCGCGAGCCGACGGATCTTCGCCTGTTTCGCGGGCGTCACGGCCTCTGCGGGAGTGCCCCGCTTGTTGGATCGCCTCGTCTTGACCTCGATGAAGGCGAGGATCCCGTCGCGGCAAGCCACCAGGTCCAGCTCGCCCTCGCGGAATCGCACATTCGCATCGAGGATCTGCCAACCGTGGCGCTGCAACCACCTGGCCGCGGCCTCCTCTCCGCGACGGCCAAGCGTCGTACGCGCATCCACGGGCGAGACCGTACGCGGCGCCCTGCGCCAGGTCCACTATGGGCTGAACGGGAAGAGCGGGAGGGTTAGAGGATCGCCCAGAGCATCAAGGCAAGCACGAGGATCGGGAAGGCGAACAGGATGATCAGATCGAGGGTCTTGCCGCCGCGATAGCGGCGCAGCGGGTTGAAGCCCATCAGTTCGCCAACTCTCGAGGATCCAGATCGCCCTTCTTGATCTCCTCGACATTGACATCCGAGAAGGTGCGGATCTTGACTTGCTGCACGAACCGGGTCGCTCGATACATGTCCCAGACCCACGCGTCGCGGAGCGTGACTTCGAAATAGATGTCGTTCGCATCGGAGCCGCGCTCGACGACCTCGACCTCGTTGGCTAGATAGAACCGCTTCTCGGTCTCGACCACGAAGGCGAACATCCCGATCACATCGCGATACTCGCGATACAGAGCCAACTCAACCTCTGCTTCGTACTTCTCTAGGTCATCGACGCTCATGCCGTGCTCCAAAGTGACGGTTGTCCCACCGCGCCGAAGGTCAGTCGATGCGCGGGGCAAGGCCCGAGGCTATCTATCACGGCACGATGCTCGCTGGTGCCGTAACCCTTGTTGTCCGCCAACCCGTATCCGGGGAACTCGGCATCTAGTTGCCGCATGATCTCGTCGCGGTGAACCTTCGCGACGATCGAAGCAGCAGCCACAACCCTGGAAGCCCGATCCGCCTCTGGGATCACGGTCGTGGCGAAGGGGGTAGGTGCGATCTGATAGCCGTCCACTACGAGATGATCAGGAACCGGATCGAGCCTCACGGCAGCCTCGTGCAGCGCCCACAGGTTGCTGCGGTGCAGACCTCGGGCATCGATCTCTGAAGGCGCTACCTCGATCACCACCATGGCGACGGCACGCTCGGCGATCAGGGCTGCCAGCCTTTCGCGCTCGGGTACCGGAACCCTCTTGGAGTCGTCCAAACCTTCCAGCCCGTCGTCCTCGGGCAGGATCACCGCCGCGGCCACGAGGGGACCCGCGAAAGCGCCTCTCCCGACCTCATCGACACCGCCTATGAGTTTCGCGCCGGCGGCGCGCAGTTCGGCATCCAGTCCCCCGACAGCCATACGCCAGAGGCTAACCCGAGGGCGCGCCGTAGTCTGGCGTCGGGAACCCCGAGAGTCGGCCCAACGGCCATATGCGAAGCCTGGCACGCCCGACGATGTCGGATCTTGGGATCGGGCCTCGGACACGGCTATCTGCTGAAGCCGGCCGATTGTCGCCGAGCACGAAGTAGGAGTCTTCAGGCACGACGATGGGGCCGTGATCGGCTTGATCGGTGAAACTCACATACGGTTCGTCCAGAGCGAACCGTTCTCTCCCAGGCGGCGTGATGAACACCGTCCCGTCGACGAGTTCGACGGTCTCCCCTGGCAAGCCGATGATCCGTTTGACGAAGTCGACATCCCCCGGACGCTGTACCCCGAAGCCCTCTAGGAAGACCGACTTCACCCGCTGGGCGAAGGACTGTTCTTCTCCGTGTTCGGCGATGAAGACGATGATCTCGCCTCGGCGCGGATCACGAACCCGATAGACCAGCTTGTCGACCATCAACCGATCATCCACCTGGAGCGTGGGGAGCATGGACTCACTTGGGATGTAGAAGGCTTGGACAAGGAACTGCTTCAAGAAGAGCGCGAGCGCGAAAGCCAAGACGATGAGGACTGGGAGTTCCATCCAGAAAGGACGCTGCCTCTTGCGATCGGCCTGCGGTTGCGGATCCGCGTCGACAGCGTCCGGATCGGCGTTCGTGGCGTCTGGATCGGTCACGCCGCTTCCCTGCGTCGTCTCGCGAACGCTCCATAGGCGAGCAGCGCGAGCGGAGGTCCCGCGATGATCCGGCCGAGATCCGAAGCGGTGCCGCCAGAGGCGACGATCGAGTCGTCGTAGCCGGGTGTTCCGATAGCACCGATCCGCTTCACCGGCCAGACCTTCACGAACGCCTTGCCGATCACACGATCGATAGGAACAGGGCCAAGGCCCGCTCGGCTATCAGAGGAGTTGTTGCGGTTATCGCCCATCACGAACACATGCCCGTCTGGAACCACCAGCGGCTCTTGCGTTGACAGGTTGCTCCCATCGAGACGGATGTATGGCTCCTTGAGGACCAACCTACGGCCGTCGACCTGAGTGATCCGCACTTCAGAGTCGGTGACCTCGATCGTCTCACCTGGAAGCCCGATCACCCGCTTGATGAAGTCGGTCTCGTCGGGCATCGTGATACCTAGGCCTTCGGTCAGGAAGGACCGGATCTTGTCGAAGGTGGACTTCTCGCGTTCGTCTGGCCGCGCCACGAAGACGATGACCTCGCCTCGTTCGGGCTCGCGGAACATGTACACGAGCTTGTTGACGATCACGCGGTCGCCGACCAGCAGGGTGGGGACCATCGATTCGCTAGGGATGAAGAAGGCCTGAACCAGGAAGGTCTTGGCGAGCAACGCGAACAGGAAGGCGATGGCCAGAAGGACCGGCATCTCGTGGAACAGCCGGAAGGGGCCGGGCCGCGGCGGTGGTTCGAGTGCGGGGCGGCTCGGCCACTGTGTCTGGAGAGCCAGACGCTCCAGCGTTGTGGTCACGCGCCGAGAGGCTACTTCTCGTCGGCGTCCGTGTCGGCTTCGGGAGCGGCTTCCTTAGGCTCCTCTTCGGACCCGCCTGCGGCCTGCATCGGCGCATCTTCCGACCCGGAAGCAGCCTGCTCAGCCTCATCTTTTGACGCGACAGCAGCTTCCTTAGGCTCGGCGTCTACCGCCGCAGTCGTCTCGCCTTGGGCAGCCTCGGCCTCAGCCTGCTCGGCCTGAGCGGCTTCGACCGCTTCTTGGTCTGCGGCAGCGAGAGCCGCAGCTTCGGCTGCCTCGGCCGCCGCGTCTTGTCCCGCCTTCATATCTTCGAGCGTCTGGATGCGATTCCGGCGCTCGTTGATGCGGGCCGCGCGACCAGTCAGGCCGCGGAGGTAGTAGAGCTTCGCGCGACGGACCTTTCCGTGCCGGACCACCTCGAGGTGGTCGATGACAGGCGCATGGATCGGGAAGGTCCTCTCGACTCCGACACCGAAGGAGATCTTGCGGACGGTGAAGGATTCGCGCAGGCCGCCGCCTCGACGGGCGATCACGACCCCTTCGAATGCCTGCAGGCGCTCACGCTGACCTTCTGTCACCTTGACATGGACGCGCACGGTGTCGCCCGGGCGGAACGGCGGGATGTCGTCGCGCAGGCGAGATGATTCAACGAGATCGAGGGTGTTCACGGCAGGTCCTTTAGAGGCGAGAGCGCGGCAATGGTAGCAGCCAGGCCGCCAAGCGCCAACCCCACCTCGGGGGCCTCGGACCGCCTCCGGCCAGCAGCTTTACCTGGTCACATGAGGTCTGGTCGACGCTGGCGGGTCCGTTCTTCGGCCTGTCGTCGTCGCCAGGCCTCGATCCTGGCGTGGTCGCCGCTCAGGAGTACCTCGGGAACCTTCATGCCCCGGAACTCTGCAGGGCGCGTGTAATGGGGATGATCGAGCAGGCCAGAGGTGAAGGAGTCTTGGGCCACCGAGTCTGGATCGCCGATGACCCCCTCGACCAGCCGAGAGATCGCCTCGATCAGGACCACCGCAGCAGCCTCTCCCCCGCTCAGAACCAGGTCGCCAACCGACACCTCGTCGGTGGATAGCCCTTGGGAGACCCGCTCGTCGATGCCCTCATAACGGCCGCACATCAGTATCAGATGCGGCTCGGTAGCCAGTTCCTCGACCAACCTCTGATCCAGTCGCCGACCTGCCGGGGTGAACAGGATCCGTCTGGCCTGTTGCCAGCCAGAGATCGCTTCGACGGTGTCGAACCAAGGCTCTGGCTTCATGACCATCCCTGGGCCGCCGCCGAACGGGGTGTCATCGACGGTGCGGTGCTTGTCAGAGGTGTGCTCGCGAAGATCGTGGATCTGCACGCGTAACGCCCCGTCCTTCAGTGCCTTTCCCAGCAAGGCTTCGCGCAAGGGCCCTTCGAAGTATCCGGGGAAGATGGTGGCGACATCGATCCGCAGGCTCACTCGAACAGCCCTCCGGGAGGATCAAGAACGATGCGTCCGGCTTCGATATCCACCTCGACGACGAAGCTCTCTACCGCTGGAACCATGACCTCGCGACCTCCGGCATCCACGACCCAGATGTCGTGCGCAGGAGAGCGCTCGACACGCACGAAGGTTCCCAGCCGAGATCCGCGGCTGTCTGATACGGCCAGTCCCTCGAGTTCATGCGGGTAGTAGCGCCCTGCAGGCAGCGGAGACACTTCCTCCTCGGGTACCGTCAACTCGGAGCCGCGCAGGGACTCTGCCGCGCTCCTGTCGGGGACCTCCTCGAACTTCACCAGCAATCTGTCGCCGTGTCTGCGGGCAGCTTCGACGGTGAGTTCTCGGTCGCGATGGCCTAGGCGAGCCCCGATCGCGAAGCGTTCCGGGTTCTCCGAGAGCACCTCGACGGAGACCTCGCCGCGGATGCCGTGAGCCTTCGCGATGCGACCGACCACGACGGCGTCGGACATGTCAGTCCTCGTCGTCGCCGATGCGGATCATCGCCCGGACCCCGCTCTTGGCGGCGGCTGCACGCGCTACGCCACGCAGGGCTCTGGCGGTCCTACCGTTGCGACCGATGATGCGTCCCAGGTCGTCGGCGTGAACGAGCAGACGGTAGATGGGCGGCTCGCCCGGCTCGAACGACACGCGAACCTCGTCGGTGTGTTCGACGAGTTGTGAGGCTGCGTAAGACAGGACCTCGGTTACGAGGCCGTCTTGGCCTTCTTGTGATCCTGGTGCTTCGCCCATATCCCCGTCCGCTTCAGGAGTGCAACGACACCTTCACTCGGCTGGGCTCCAACACCCAACCAGTAGAGAGCTCGCTCCTCGTCGATGTTGATCGTCGAGGGCTGGGTCAAAGGGTTGTAGTTGCCGATGACCTCTTTGAAGCGCCCATCTCGGGGGCTCCGCTGGTCAGCGACGACGACCCGGTACGAAGGCTGCTTGGCCTTACCGGTTCGGAGGAGTCGGATCCGCGTCACGGCGCGGCATGGTAGCGGATGGATCCGGCCCGGGAAAGTCGCAGTCCGGGGTTTACTTGCGCTTCTTCTTCTTGTTCTTGCCGTGCTGCTTGCTCTTCTTGGCTCGTTTCGGCTTGGGCCGATGCGGCCCCGAGGCTTTGGGACCCATGTCGTAGGGCATGCTGGGCAGCCCTCCACCGCCTGACATGGCCTTCATCAGCTTCTTTGCTTCCTCGAACCGCTTGAGCAGAGCATTGACCTCCATCACCGAACGGCCGCAGCCGTTGGCGATCCGGGTCCGACGGCTACCGTCGATGACCTTCGGGACGCGCCGCTCGTCTGGGGTCATCGAGTGGATGATCGCGGCGATGCGATCCAACTCGGCGTCGTCGATGTCGATGTCCTTCATCGACCCACGCATGCCGGGCAGCATCCCAAGCAGCGAGGTTAAGGAACCCATGCGCTTGATCTTGCGCATCTGGTCCAGGAAGTCGTCGAGCCCGAATTCCGCTTTGCGAAGCTTCTCCTCGAGCTCGGCCTGCTCCTCTGCTTCGTACTGCGCCTCGGCCCTCTCGATCAGGGTCAGCACATCGCCCATACCGAGTATGCGCTGGGCCAGGCGATCGGGGTGGAACGGCTCGAGATCCTCGATGCCTTCTCCGACGCTGGCGAACTTCACCGGCTTCCCGCTCACGACACGGATCGAGAGTGCCGCTCCACCCCTCGCGTCACCGTCGAGTTTGGACAAGATGATGCCGGAGTAATCGACCTTCTCGGCGAACGAACTGGCGACAGCGACGGCGTCCTGCCCGGTCATCGCATCCACGACCAAGAGGGTCTCGGCAGGTTGAACCTGATCCCGGATCGCCGCCGCCTCTGCCATGAGTTCTTCGTCGATGGCTAGGCGACCGGCGGTGTCCACGATGACGATGTCCCGACCCAGCCGCTTGGCCTCCGCTATCCCCTGTGCAGCGACCTGCACGGGTGTGGCGGTCAGATCCGAGTAGACCGGGACATCGATGCGTTCACCCAACTGCTGCAACTGCGCGACCGCGGCAGGTCGCTGAAGATCGCAGGCGATCAGCAGCGGCCGCTTCCCCTTTGACGACAGGTGCTTGGCGAGTTTCGCGGAAGCTGTCGTCTTGCCCGAGCCTTGCAGACCGACCAGCATGAGCACGCTCGGGGTGCGGGAGCCGAGTTTGAGCGGGGCATGCTCGCCCAAGACCTCAACGAGTTCCTCGTAGACGATCTTGGTCACCTGCTGCGCGGGTGTGAGCGCCTTGCTGACCTCCTCACCGACGGCACGCTCGCGGATCCGCTCTAGGAACGGCTTGATGACCGTGGTCGAGACATCGGCTTCCAGCAGTGCCGTCCGGATCTCGCGGAGGAACTCCTCTACATCGGCGTCGGTCAATCGTCCGCGGCTGCGGATCTTCTGGAAGATCGATTCGAGACGATCCGAGAGCGCGTCGAACATCAGGCCAAGAGGTCTTTCACGAAACGGTCAGGATCGAAGGGGGCGAGATCGTCGATGCCTTCACCGATCCCGACGAGTTTGACGGGGATGCCCAACTCGCGCTCGACGGCGATCACGATCCCGCCTTTGGCCGATCCGTCGAGCTTGGTGAGCACTATCCCGGTGACCTTCGCAGCCTCAGCGAACGAGCGCGCCTGGGAGAGTCCGTTCTGGCCGGTGGTTGCATCGAGTATCAGCAGCGTCTCGTCTGGAGGACCGGCCTCTCGCTCGAGCACCCGATGGATCTTCTCGAGCTCGGCCATCAGGTTCTTCTTGTTCTGAAGCCGTCCCGCGGTGTCGACGACCAGCAGGTCCGAGGATCCCTCGGCGGCCACCTTGGCGGCATCGAATACGACCGCCGCTGGATCGGCGCCATGCTGATGCTTGATGATCGTCGCTCCAGCTCGGTCCGCCCAGATCTGCAGCTGTTCGTCGGCCGCCGCACGGAAGGTGTCTGCGGCCGCCAGGACCACGCTCCTACCCTCGGCCTTCTCTTGTGCCGCGAGCTTTCCGATCGTCGTCGTCTTGCCCGAACCGTTGACCCCCGTGATCAGCCACACCGAGGTCCCCTCGGGGCGGCGCTTCAAGCTGCGAGCGGGATCGCCAAGTGACGCTCGTAGCGCCTTCTCGAGCGCAGACATCGCGTCCTCGTCGGCGCCTTTCAGCTGTTGGAGGATGTCGGTCGTCGCGGCGATGCCGACATCGGCCCGAAGCAGCACCTCTTCGAGTTCGTCGAGGTCGCTCTGATCGAGCCCTTTCTTGCCGAACAGTCGCGAGAGGCGGTCCCGTAGCGAGCCGACTCGGCCGCGCGTCGGCTCCGGTTCCGGTTTGGGTGCCGGCTCTGCCTCCGGTTGCCGCGGTGGCGTCTTGACCTCGGACGGACCCTCGATCGTGTCGACGCCGCCACGATCATCTAGATCACGCCTCTCCCGGATCGTGCTGCGCTGGCGACGCACCACCACGAACCCCACCATCACGGTGAAGAACAGCAGGATC
>JBKHYG010000095.1:0-2081 GCA_046565595.1 Actinomycetota bacterium
AGATCGCAGTCACCTACATCCCGCAGGCCTCTCCCGCGGGTCTCGCGGACTGCGTACGCACGGCACGCGAGTTCCTGGGCGACGATGACTTCCTGATGTACCTCGGCGACAACATGCTTCGAGACGGCGTGCGGAGCCTCGTCGACGAGTTCGTCTCCGAACCTGTCGCAGCCCAGATCCTGACGGTACGGGTACCAGAACCTCAGCGGTTCGGAGTGGTGGAGATGGACGCCGACCGAGTGGTGCGTGTCGTCGAGAAGCCGGACGATCCGCCGTCAGATCTGGCCCTCGCCGGGGTGTACCTCTTCTCGCCTCAGGTCCACGAGATCATCTCGCAGCTTCGTCCGAGTGCGCGCGGCGAATACGAGATCACCGACGCCATACAAGGTTTGATCGACGAAGGGCTCGAGGTACGCGCACACGAGGTGACTGGATGGTGGAAGGACACCGGCCAGCCTGAGGACCTGTTGGAGGCCAATCGCCTGGTGTTGTCCTCCATCGAACCCTGGATAGAGGGAAGCGTCGAAGGGGCCGAGGTGATCGGGCCGGTTCAGGTCGCTGCTGGCGCCCAGGTCAAAGGTGGACGCTTGATCGGGCCATGCGTCATCGGGCCGGGGACACTGTGCGAGGACGCTGTGATCGGCCCCGATGTGGCGCTCGGTTCATCTTGCCGCGTGAGCGGAGCGACCGTCGAAGACTCGATAGTCATGGACGGCTGCGAGATCGCTGACGCCAACCTGACCCGGTCTCTGCTTGGCAGGTCCGTGATCGTCAGGGGCGTCGGCAGCGCGCATCTAGTCGTCGGCGATCACGGACAGGTGACCCTCCCATGAAACTCTTCGTACCAGGCGGGGCCGGGTTCATCGGAAGCGCCTTCGTCGGCCATGCCGTGTCGCGAGGTCATGAGGTCACGGTCCTCGATGCGCTCACCTATCGCGGTCGACGAGACAACCTTGACGGGGTCGATCACGCCTTCGTCCAGGCAGACATCATCGATGCTGAGGCCCTCGACGAACATCTGCCCGGCCACGATGCGGTGGTCAACTTCGCCAACGGCTCGTTCGTGGACCGATCCATCCAGAACCCCGAAGAGTTCGTCTTCACCAACTCTCTAGGCACCGCCAGGCTCGTCGAAGCCGTTCGTCGCCACCAGGTTCCTCGGATGCTGCATGTCTCCACCGACGAGGTCTACGGCTCGATCGACCCTCCAGGCGCGTTCCGAACGACGCATCCTCTGGATCCGTCCTCGCCTTACTCGGCGACGAAGGCCGCTGCCGATGTGTACTGCTTGGCCTCGTACAAGACCTTCCGAACCCCGGTGCTGATCGCCAGGATGTGCAACATCTTCGGCCCCAGACAGCATCCCGAGAACCTGATCCCTCGATTCGTCACCAACCTATTGCGCGGCGAACCCGTCGGCCTATATGGCGATGGTAGGAATGTGCGCGAGTGGCTTCATGTGGACCCCGCTTGCGACGGACTCTTACGCGTGCTGGATGCTGGAACCACGGGCGAGGTCTATCACCTGGGTTCCGGCGTCGAGAAAGACAACCTGACCATCGCCCATCGCCTGGCCGAACTGACCGGAGCCGATCGCGGGCTGATCACCTTCGTGGATGATCGTCTGGGACATGACCGCCGCTACCGGCTGGATCTGTCCCGCACCGTCGAAGAACTCGGCTGGAAGGCCGCATCCGACTTCGACTCCCAACTGGCAGACACCGTCGAGTGGTATCGCTCGAACCGGGACTGGTGGGAGTCGTAGGCGTGAAGATCCTGGTGTGCGGGGCCGGTGGACAGTTGGGGCGAGCCCTCGTGGACGCCGCAGTAGGTCATCAGATGCTCGCGCTTCCTCGGGAGTTACTGGATGTTTCGGATGCGGATGCGGTCGAGCGGATCATCATGGGGGAGAGACCAGACGCGGTGATCAACGCTGCTGCATCCACCGATGTGGACGGCTGCGAGCGTGATCCCGAGCAGGCCCAGCGAACGAACTCGGTCGGTGCGATCAATGTGGCGCGCTCGTGTCTGCGCGCGCAGGCGCACCTGACGCATATCTCCACCGACTATGTCTTCGACGG
>JBKHYG010000096.1:0-24361 GCA_046565595.1 Actinomycetota bacterium
TTCACCTGGACCGCGGGCCCGGTCGTCGCGGTTGGCTGATATGACAGGTTCGGCCCAGCCTGGACCGAACACATAGACCGTCGTACGGTCCGCTCAGATGCGGTCCGCGCGACACTCGAACCCTCCCCATCCGCCGCCTCGGGGAGGGTTCGTCGTTGGCGTGGAAGCCCCGCAGCCGGGGCCAGGGCCGCCTGACGAGGGTCGCGCTGGACCCCACCCCATCGCGTCGCCGCAGTTGCCGTTCGGGATCAACCGGCTAGAGGCGACCCTGATCGCCGGCCTGGTCGCTCTGGTGCTGATCGGCGGGGTCCTCGCCTGGGCTCGCAACCGTCCCGTCGCGATCGAACTACCCCAAGCCTCCCCGAGCCCCAGCTTGGCCGCTTCGCCCTCTGCGGTCTTCGTCCATGTGGTCGGAGCCGTCCGGAAGCCAGGGGTCTACAAACTCGCCGAAGGATCTCGTGTCGCGGCCGCGGTCGTCGCGGCCGGCGGGTTCGGTCCGCGAGCCGACCAGCAGGCGATCAACCTCGCGCGCACGGTCTCAGACGGCGAGCAGATCGTCGTTCCACGCAAGGGAGAGGGCCCGCCGCCGGCCGCCTCGGCCCAGGGCGGCAGCCCGAGCGAAACCGGCTCTGAGAGCCGGGGAACGAAGGTGAACATCAACACCGCCGACCAGGCGGAGCTCGAATCGCTGCCAGGGATCGGGCCGACGCTCGCCGGACGCATCATCGACCACCGCACGGCCAACGGTCCCTTCCGGTCGGTCGAGGACCTGATCGAGGTGAGCGGCATCGGTAAGAAGACGCTCGAGAACCTGCGGCCATACATCACGGTATGAAGCCTCGGAGCGAGCGAGCTCGGGGCCTGACCGCGGCCTGGTATGTGTTCGCCGTCGGCCTCGGGATCTCGGGGCTGTTCGCTGTGGTTGGGCGGGTCCTCGTCGCAACGGTGCTTGCCGTCGCGATGCTGGCCGTCAGCCTTCGAGCGAACAGGATGCTGGCGGTCCTCGCTGTCGGGATCATGGTTGGTGCTGCGCTCAGCGGGATGAGGCTGAGCGGCCTGGATCAGGGCCTCACCGCCCAACTGGCCCAGCGGGCCGCGCTCGTAGACCTGGTCGGTGAGGTGATCCTTCCGCCTCAGGAACGAGAGGACGAAACCAGGCTGCGTTTCGCCGTCGTCCAGGTGAGCTCCGACGGGACCACCTATCGAACCTCCGAACGCATCCTGGTTCAGGTCAGAGGCGGATATCCAGCAGGGTTGGGCAGTCGGCTGCTACTCGAGGGCGTCGTCCTCCGGCCAGCTATCAGTGACTCGAGTTTCGGCGCGCGCCGATGGCAGGCGATCCACCGGATCAGCGCGCGCACGATGATCGGCGCCGATCAGATCCGCGGCCTAGGCGGATCTCGCAACCCCCTGCGAAGACTGGCAGCCATCACGAGGGCCAACGCCTCCGAGCTCGCCGAGCGACTGCCGACCCCCGCAGGCGGCCTTCTGCTCGGCATGACCATCGGCGACACCAGCCTGCTGCCGGCAGGGGTGCAGGAGGACATGCGGATCGCCGGGCTCACCCATCTCGTAGCCGTATCCGGCTCGAACATCGCGCTCGTCCTGGCGGCGTTGGCGCTGATCCTGCGAGGGCTGCGCATCACAGGCTGGCCGCGCTACGCGGTCCTGCTGTGCGCCATCGCGTTCATGGCGGTGGTGACGGCCTTCGAGCCCAGCGTCATCCGCGCCTCGATCATGGCAGCGTTCGTGATCGTCGGGATCATGTTCGGAGCTCGCACCGACGCGATCCATCTGCTCGGCGTCGCGATCTGCATCGCCTTGGTCGCCGACCCGTTCCTGGCGCTACAGCTGGGCTTCCAGCTCTCGGTCCTCGCGACCCTCGGGCTGCTGACCGTCGCCAAGAGACTCGCTGACCGCTTCGAGGATCGTCCCATCCTGCTGGCCGCCTCTGCCGCGATCGGTGCGCAGACCGCGACCACGCCTCTGTTGGCGTTGACGATGGGAGAGGTATCGCTCGTCGCGATCCCAGCGAACCTGCTCGTAGGAGCACTCGTCGCGCCGGTCACGATCATCGGCTTCGCTTCGATCGCGGTGGGTGTGTTCACCGATGCAGCGATATGGATCGCTCGAGTCGCCGTGCCTGCTGCGCTGGTGATATCCCACCTTGCTCGTACGCTTGCCGCGATGCCCGGAGCGATCGTTGCCGTCCCGGACGGAGTCGCGGGGATGATCCTCATCCTCGCCAGCGTCGCGACCTTGCTCGCCCTAGGGGCCGGGCGTGCCAGGGTCTCGAGAGCTACCGCCCTAGCGCTGGTCTTGCTGATCCCGGCTGCTGGCGGCGTCTTCGCGGCATGTTCGAAGCCGCCGCCCCTGGTCGGCTTGACGGTGACGATGCTCGATGTCGGCCAAGGCGATGCGATCCTGGTCACCCTCGGCCAGAACGCGATGCTGGTCGACGGTGGCGATGATGCCAAGGGCTTGTCCCGGATGCTGCGTCGCAGAGGCATCGATTCGCTCGACTACATGGTCATCACCCATCCGCACGACGATCACATCTCTGGCCTCGCAGAGATCATCGACCGAGCCAGGGTTGGGCGGATACTCGATCCGGGTCTAGATGCACCCCTGCCGGACTACCAGCGGATCTTGAAGGTCCGGCGGCAACGCGGCATCCCCTACGAGATCGCGCGCACAGGTCAGAGGTATCCGTTCGGAGATGCGACCATCGAGATCCTTTGGCCCTCTGATCCGCTGTTGCAAGGCACCGACTCTGACCTGAACGAGAACTCGATCGTGATGCGCATCGACTACGGCACTGATTGCGTGTTGCTCGCCGGCGAGACGCAGGAACTCTCGCAGCGGCTGCTGTTGCAGCGGTTCCCAGACCGGCTGCGATGTGAGGTCTTGAAGGTGAGTCATCACGGTTCGGCTCGGATGGAACCCGACTTCTATCGGGCCACCCAGGCTCAGATCGCGATGATCCCGGTGGGCCGCAACGGCTATGGACACCCGGCGGGCAGTACCCTCGTCGCTCTCGAAGGGATGCGGGTCCTGCGCAGCGACCAGCACGGTGTCGTCGAGGTTGCACTCGACGGGCGCGACGGGATCAGTTGGCGGACCGAACGGTAGTACCGCTTGTTGGATGGTCCCGCGGCCCGGATGGCCCCGACGGTAGGGTGTCGGCGTGCGCGCGCTGACGGTCATCATGGGCGACTCGGAGTTCCTGGTCGACGAGGAATACAAGCGTGTTCGGGACCATCTCCTCGGATCCGGCCAGACCCTCGAAGAGGTTTCCGCCGACGATGACGAAGCCGTCGCGAACGCGCTCGACACTCCAAGCCTGTTCGGAGGCGGTCGTCTGATCGCGTTACGCGGCAACGCCACCGCTCTAGATGCACACAAGGATCGGCTGATCCGGTTCGCTGAGGACCCGATCCCCGACACCTCGGTCGTGGTTGTAACCTGGGGAGCGCAGAAGCTGAAGAAGGCGCTGGGCACTAGGGCTGAGATCTTCGAGGTCCAGGCACCGAAGCCTTGGGAGACCGCTGCTTGGCTGGTCAAGCACGCCAAGGGGAAGAAGCGTCCGATCACCGGCGAAGCCGCTGAACTGCTCGTGGAACTGCTCGGCAGTGACCTGCGTGAATTGGCGTCCGCCTACGACCAGTTGAGCCTTGGCGTCAAGGGCTCGATCGACGCAGCTACGGTCACCGCCAGTTTCCGAGGCGGTCAAGGGTCGGCGCTGTACACCTTCCTGGATGCCGTCCTCCTGCGCGATCGGGCCTCGTCCCTGCAGCACCTGCAGTCCCTGATGGCAGCTGGAGATCACCCGCTGGTCGTGCATGCGGCGCTGGTCAAACAGTTCCGCGCCCTGGCAGCCTGCGCCGGACAGGACCGCAATTCGAGGCCCAGCGCCAAAGAGCTAGATGTTGCCCAGGGTTACATCAACCGGGCAGGCAAGCATGAGCGACGCTGGGATAACGACTCCATCAGGCGAGCCCTGGTAGCCCTGGCTGAAGCCGATCTGGCTTTGAAGGGTGGATTCGACGGAGAAGACGCTCCGCCGGAACTGATCATCGAACTGCTGGTTATCGAACTGACCGCGTCCCGCGAGGAGCGGGCGAGCCTCAGGCCTGCTTCGCGGCGTTGAGTTCCTTCGTCAGCTTCGACTTGTGGTTCGCAGCGTTGTTCTTGTGAACCAGACCCTTGGAAGCGGCCTTGTCATAGGCCTGCTTGACCTCTCCCAGCGCCTTGTCAGCGGCATCGAGGTCGCCGGCGGTCAGGGTCTCGCGGAAGCGGCGACGCAAGGTACGCAGACGCGACCTCTCTGCCACATTGCGGAGACGGGCCTTCTCGTTGGTGAGGATGCGCTTCTTCTGCGACTTGATGTTCGCCATACGGGGCGCGGAGTGTACCAGCGGCCACCCTGTAGCGAAAGACGGAAGATCCGCAGGTCAGAGGTTCTGATAGAGACATCCAACGGCAGGGTTGCGCGCCGCTATCCTTGACGCTCGAGTCCCGCATCCTCCCAGGTCAGCGGACATCTCTTCACATGACCGACCCCTCTCGCATCCGCAACATCGTCGTGGCCGCCCACATCGACCACGGCAAATCGACGCTGGCCGACCGCATCCTGCAGGTCTGCGGCGCGGTCAGCGATCGGGAGATGCGCGAGCAGTTCCTCGACTCGATGGATATCGAACGCGAGCGAGGCATCACGATCAAGGCCGCCGCCGTCCGCCTGAACTACAAGGCCAGGGACGGCCACGACTATGTCATCAACCTGATCGACACCCCGGGCCATGTCGACTTCAGTTACGAGGTGTCCCGTGCTCTGAACGCCTGCGAGGGCGCCTTGCTGCTGGTCGACGCCACCCAGGGCATCGAAGCCCAGACGCTTGCGAACCTCCACTTGGCGTTAGAAGCCGACCTCGAGATCATCCCCGTAATCAACAAGATCGACCTGCCGGCCGCCAGTCCCGACAAGGTCGCAGAAGAGATCATCGGGGTGCTGGGCTGCTCGCGAGACGAGATCATGGAGGTCTCTGGCAAGACCGGCGCAGGTGTGGTGGATCTGCTGGAAGCGGTGGTCGCCCGCGTTCCCGCTCCTGGAGGAGAGCGAGACGCTCCGGCTCGAGCGCTCATCTTCGACTCGACCTATGACGCTTTCCGTGGCGTCATCAGCTATGTGCGAGTGGTCGACGGAACGCTTTCGAAGGATCAGTCGGTCCGGATGATGGCGACCAAGAGCGAGTACGAGATCGACGAGCCCGGCTTCATGATGCCTGCGCGCACGCCGACCAAGTCGATGGGTCCCGGAGAGGTCGGGTTCCTGGTCTGCGGAGTCCGCAACATCGCTCATGCGCGTGTCGGCGACACGATCACCGACGCGGCCAACCCGGCTCCCGAACCGCTGCCCGGGTACCAGGAGGCCCGCCCGATGGTCTTCGCGGGCCTCTTCCCCACCAGCGGCGAGGACTATCCCGATCTGCGGGACGCACTGGAGCGGCTGCAGTTGAACGACGCGGCTCTGACCTTCGAGCCCGAGACCTCAGGCGCGTTGGGATTCGGATTCCGCCTGGGTTTCCTCGGCCTTCTGCATATGGAGATCACCCGCGAGCGTCTCGAACGCGAATTCGACCTCGATCTGGTCGTCACCGCTCCCAATGTTGCGTACAAGGTGACGCTCACCAACGGCGACGAGATCAGCGTCCACAATCCAAGCGAACTGCCTGATTCCGGCTCGATCGCCAGCATCGAAGAGCCCATGGTGAAGGTATTGCTGCTGCTGCCTGCCGACATGGTCGGTCCCGTCATGGACCTGTGCCAGACGAGGCGCGGCACCATGCTCGACATGACCTATCTGTCGACCGACCGGGTCGAGGTGCGCTACGAACTGCCACTGGGCGAGATCATCTTCGACTTCTTCGACCAACTGAAGAGCCGTACCCGCGGTTACGCCTCGATGGATTACGAGCCCGTCGGCATGAAGCCAGCCAACCTGGTTCGCGTGGACATCCTGCTGCACGGCGATCCCGTCGACGCATTCAGCGCGATAGTCCATAAGGACAAGGCCTACGCCTACGGCCGCCGCATGACGGAGAAGTTGCGCGAACTGATACCGCGGCAGATGTTCGATGTGCCCGTGCAGGCTTCGATAGGCAGCCGGGTCATCGCTCGAGAAACGATCAAAGCCAAACGCAAGGATGTGTTGAGCAAGTGCTACGGCGGAGACATCACCCGCAAACGCAAGCTGCTCGAGAAGCAGAAGGAAGGCAAGAAGCGCATGAAGCAGATCGGCAGCGTCGAAGTGCCGCAGGAAGCTTTCATCGCGGCGCTGCAGGTCTCAGACGAGAACAAGTGAGCGAAGCGTCCCTGCAACAGTTGCTGAAGGTGTTGCGTCAGACACCCGCGAGCGTGCGTGCCGTCCTGGATGGGGTGGACGAAGACTGGGCGGGACTCCGTCCGAGCCCATCGGAGTGGTCGGCCAAGGACATCTTGTCGCACCTGGTGTTCGGCGAACGGACCGATTGGGTCCCGCGGATCCGCGAGACGCTAGCCACCTCTGGCGAGCCGAGGTGGGCGCCCTTCGATCGGGCCGCCTCGATAGAACAAGCCGAACTCGGGGTGGCCGAACTCTTGGATACCTTCGACGCGTCACGCCTAGAGAACATCGTGATGGTCGAAGCGCTGCGGCCATCGGATCTGGTGCGAACGGCCATCCACCCTGAACTCGGCCGCGTGTCGCTCCGCCAACTCATCGCGACCTGGGCTACTCACGATCTCACCCATGTGGCCCAGATCTGCGAAGCCCTCGCTGCTAGGAACCGCCAGGCGGTCGGCCCGTGGCGCAGGTACCTGCCGGCACTCGATCGTGAGGTCACCCCGGAGTGAGCGTGCCTTCGCTTCTGGATCTGATCCGCGATGCGCCACGCCTAGGGCTGTATGTGCACATCCCCTTCTGCTCGTCGCTGTGCCCCTACTGCGATTTCGCGGTGGTGGTCGGCCGCGATGCCGATCATGAGCGCTACATCGATGCGGTGCTGGCAGAGGCGCGCGCTCGCGCCGAGGAACATGCGTGGAATCCGTTCCAGACGGTTTTCATCGGCGGAGGGACACCTACGCAGATCCCGGCCGAGGCGACCGTCCGGCTGATCCAAGGAGTGCGCGAGATATTCGGGTTCGCCGAGGAGGTCGAACTGACGCTGGAGGCCAATCCCGAGAGCGTAGAGCCAGCGGACATCGAGTTGCTCGCTGCGGCAGGCATGAACCGCGTGTCGATCGGCGCGCAGTCCTTCGATCCGGAAACCCTTTCGAGATTGGGACGACAACACGGTCCAGACTCGATCGTGCGAGCGGTTGCGGCGGTGCGCGCGGCCGGGATCGCGTCGGTCAACCTGGACCTCATCTACGGCACCGCCGGAGAGGATGACCGATCCTGGCGGTCCACCCTCGAGCAGGCGCTGAGATTGGAACCCGACCACCTGAGTTGCTACGGGCTCGGTATCGAAGAACGGACGGTGTTCGGGAAGCGTGCCGAGGCGGGAGAGCAACTCGCCGTCGATGATGACCAGATGGCAGAGCGGTTCGAGGTCACGGTGGCCGAACTCGAAGCTGCAGGCCTGCGCCAGTACGAGGTTTCCAACTTCGCGCGCCCGGGACACGAGTGCCGACACAACCTTGGCATCTGGTGCGGCGGCGATTACCTGGGCCTTGGCCTGGGCGCACACTCGCTTCGGGCGGCGCAACGCTGGTGGAACACCCGCAACCTGGGTTCGTATCTGGAGGCGCCATCCGAGGCTCGGGAAGGCGAAGAGACCCTCGATGCTGACCGTCGAGCAGAAGAGTGGATCACGACCAGGATCCGGCTGCGTGCGGGATTCCCGAAGGCAGTGGCGGACACCGTGCTTCCTGACTTCTCGGCTCGCGCCGCGCCGTTGATCGACTCGGGCCTGCTGGAAGAAGCCGCCGGAGGGTATGTGCGTACGACCATCAGGGGCATGCTCCTCGAGAACGAGGTCAACCTCCGACTGCTGGCCTGACCGCTCGCATGGGGGCCGATCGCGCCGCCTCGAGTACGCTGACCTGCGGAAACCGTGCTGCGTCTTAGCACTCCGATAGGCCGAGTGCTAACCTGCGGGCATGCCAGAGCCGCTCGGAGAGCGCCGCGCAGCGATCCTGCGTGCGATCGTCCGCGAGTACATCTCCTCCGGCGAACCTGTCGGCAGCAAGCATCTGGTCGATCGCTCCAAGCTCGAGGTCAGCTCAGCGACGGTCCGCAACGAGATGGCCCGGCTGGAAGAGCTTGGATACCTGGCTCAGCCTCACACATCGGCAGGCCGTGTCCCGACCGACGCCGGGTACAGGTTCGTCGTCGACGAGATCCAGCGGCCCCGCTCTCTGCCAGCGACCCAGAAGCGCGCCCTGGCCGAAGAGTTCGGCGAAACCCCTGGCAGTCTCGACGACCTCTTGAAGAGAGCCGGCGATGCGGTTTCCAAGCTCACCCAGCAGGTGTCAGCGCTCGCGAGCCTGCGCTCGCAGACCAGCGATGTCCGCCTACGCCGTCTCGAGCTGTTCGCGGCGGGCGAGCGTGCGGTGCAGGCGGTCCTGATCGCCGAGAACGGACGACTCGAGCAGCGACTCCTATCGCTTCCGGGCGAGCTGCCGGATGAGGACCTGGTCACCCTGAGCGACCGTCTCGGTAAAGAGTTGCACGGACTCTCGTTGGTGGATGCGGAGGCCGCGTTACGCGTCGCTGCCCAGGGTGCCGACCGGATCGAGGCATCGTTGCTGAACGGGATCGCCGATGCGGTGCGCGCGCTCGCTGACGCAGAACGGCATGTGTTCGTCGGAGGTGTTGCCAACCTCGCCCTCGAGGAGACCTTCGAACGCGACACGCTGCATCGACTGTACGAAGCCTTGGAGGCTCAGACCAAGGTCGCGGAGTTGCTGACCGACTCGATCGAGGAAGGCGTCCAGGTCCGCATCGGACACGAGGTCGCTCCGCGAGATTTCGACGCCTGCAGCGTCATCGTCGCCGGCTTCACGACTCCAGACGGCGGGCGCGGGACCATCGGGATCATCGGGCCGACCCGGATCGACTACGAACGCATGATGGCGACCGCAGCAGAGGCGGCGAAGATGATCGGCCAGACCCTCGGCGAGGAATGATGCCCGACTACTACGCCGTGCTCGAGGTTCCTCGGGACGCTGACGCCGAGACCATCAAGCGCGCCTACAAGCGGTTGGCCCGCACCCACCATCCCGACGCCAATCCGGGCGACCATCATGCCGAAGAACGCTTCAAGCAGATCAACGAGGCCTACGCGGTCCTATCCGATCCAGCTCGAAGGCAGCGTTACGACATGACCGGAAGTGCCGACGGGATGGGCGGATCGGATCCCTTCTCCGGCGGCTTCGGTGACCTCGGCTCGATATTCGAATCCTTCTTCGGAGGAGGCGCAGGCTTCGGAGGGCGGTCTCGCGCCGGACATCCAGGCGACGGCCGGGACCTCGCGGTCGATGTGCGCATCGGACTGAAGGAAGCCGTGTTCGGCGCTGAGCGCGAGATAACCGCGGACACATTGGATCGATGCAGGCGTTGCTTGGGTGAAGGAGCCGAGCCCGGTACCTATCGTGGGAAGTGCACGACCTGCTCGGGTACGGGGCAGTTGCGCCAACAACGCCAGACCATGTTGGGAACGGTCGTCAGCCAACGGGTATGCCCCGCCTGCCATGGTGCTGGCGAATCGCCGACCTCTCCGTGCCGTGAATGCGGCGGTGACGGTCGTACCCCCGATACCCGCCAGGTGCGGATAGAGATCCCCGCTGGCGTCGATGACGGCGTCACGCTGAGGGTCAAGGGACGGGGCGAGCCCGGCGTCCGGGGCGGCCGCGACGGCGACCTGTTCGTCCGGCTCCATGTCGCTCCGCACGAGGTGTTCGAACGGCGCGGCGCAGACCTTATCTGCGAGCTTCGCGTCCCCGTGACCCAGGCCGTCTTGGGCGCCGATGTGAGTGTCGAGACCCTGGACGGTGAGACGACGCTGACCGTCCCTGCGGGCACGAGCGACGGAACGGTGCTCCGGATGAACGGTCAGGGGGCGACCGACATGGGGTCGGGACGGCGCGGCGATCTGCTCGTCGTCGTCCGGATCGACATACCGAGGAAACTCTCAGAGGAAGAGCGATCCTTGTTCGAGAAGATCGCCGATCTGCGTGGCGAGGCTCACTCGGAAGCGAAAGGTCTGTTCGCCCGGCTGCGGGACTCGTTGCGCGGCTGATGAGCCACTTCCTGCTCGACACGATCGCGGGCCCCCGCATCCTGCTTCCATCAGATGATGCCCACCATGCGACGCGCGTCCTGCGGCTGCGGGAAGGTGACGCGGTGTCTGGCACCGATGGTCAGGGCGGACTGGTGATCGGGCGGCTGGTCTTCGATCCAGGTCCTGCCATCGAGGTCGAGCAGCGTACGAGCGTACCGAGGAAGCAGCCAGAACTGTCGGTCGCGTTCGCGCTGACCAAGCAGAGCAAGCCCGAGTTGGTGGTCGAGAAACTCACGGAACTGGGTGTCGATCGGATCGTCGGCTGGTCCGCCGAACGCAGCGTTGTGCGGTGGGACCGGGACAAGCGCGAACAGGCGAGCGAACGCTTCGCGAAGGTCGCCGAAGCGGCCCTCAAGCAGTCTCGCCGAGTCTGGCTGCCGGAAACCCCGCCGCCGACCGATCTCGAAGGGGTATGTGAACTGCCCGGAACCAAGATCGTGTTCGACATCGGAGCTCCACCTCTCGGCGAAGCGTCTGGCCCGTCGGTCGTAGTGATCGGACCAGAGGGCGGTTTCACGCAAGAGGAACTGGCACGGCTGGATCGGGCCGGTGCGGTGCGTGTAGGTCTTGCAGGAGGTGTCTTGCGGGCAGAGACCGCCGCCATCGCTGCAGCGACACTGGTCGCTGACCGACTGGGACGCTGGATGCCCGGCACGCAAGGGGCTGAGCCTCCTACACTCGCGGCCGATCATGAGTGATTGCCTGTTCTGCCAGATCATCGCCGGCGATATCCCCGGCGAGTTCGTCGTGGAACGCGACGAGGTCGTGGCGTTCCGCGATATCCATCCCGCTGCCCCGACCCATGTCTTGGTCGTCCCAAGACAGCACATCCCAGACGCTCGCGAACTCGACTCCGCGGAACCAGGGACGCTCGAACAGATCTTCCAGGTCGCTAACGAGGTCGCAGAACAGGAGGGGATCCGGGACTCGGGTTTCCGCCTGATCTTCAACGCCGGCCCAGACAGCGGCATGCTGGTTCCCCACCTGCACCTGCATGTCGTGGGCGGAAGGCCGCTCGGTTCGATCGTCTCGGGTTCCTCCAGCCACGAGGCCAAGTGAACACACTCACCATCTTCGTTCCAAGCGGCCAGCAGATGGTCAGCCTCCTCGGGCAGAGGGACGAGTTGTTGAAGATCATCGAGCAGGCCTTCAAAGCGAGCATCCTGGTCCGAGGAAACGAGATCCGCATCGCGGGCGAGGATGATGAGGCCCGCAAGGTCGCGTTCCTCTTCGAAGAGCTGATCTCTCTGCTCGCCCAGGATCATCAACTGACCGCCGAGAGCGTCGAACGCACCATCGCGATGGTGAAGGCGGACGAGAAGCCGACCGAGGTCCTCACCGATGCGGCCCTCACCCATCGGGGGAAGGTGACGCGCCCAAAGACCAGCGGCCAGAAGAAGTATGTGGACGAGATCCGACGGAGCACGATCACCTTCGGCGTAGGTCCGGCCGGAACTGGAAAGACCTACCTGGCGGTGACTATGGCGGTGCGCGCGCTGCTCGAACGCGAGGTGAACCGGATCATCCTCACCCGACCTGCGGTCGAAGCTGGCGAGCGTCTCGGCTACCTACCGGGAACGCTGCACGAGAAGATCGACCCATACATGCGGCCCCTGTTCGATGCGCTCATGGACATGATGGATGCCGAGAAGGTCCAGGCGATGATGCAGCGGGGTGTCATCGAGGTATCGCCTCTGGCCTTCATGCGTGGGCGGACGCTGAACTCGGCCTTCGTGATCTTGGATGAGGCGCAGAACACCACTCCAGAGCAGATGAAGATGTTCCTGACCCGGATCGGTTTCGGCAGCAAGGTGGTGGTGACCGGAGATGTGACGCAGATCGACCTTCCAGGAGGTAATACCTCTGGACTGAACGCCGCACGGGAGATCCTTCAGGGCATCGAGGGGGTCGGGTTCTGCGAGTTGACCGGCCGCGATGTGGTCCGTCACAGGATCGTCCAGGACATCGTCGAGGCCTATGACCGGCATCAGGCCTCTCGGAAGGGAAACCGACGAGGATGACGAATCCCTCACCTCGAAAGTGGCCATACGGAAACGCGACACAGGTTGGTATCCTGAAGACAGCCGTGAACGACCATAGACCCGCCGGGTTCCCCCCGGCCCGAGTCCGATGACCGAGCCAGACGACCCTGGACCTAGTCGCGGACCCGACGCGACCCCGAGCCCGACCTTCGAGGTCCTCGTGACCGATGAGCAGTCGGTTCGGATCGACCCCCGAGCACTCGCCGCCGCGCTCCGTCGCGGCATGACCTCGCTGGGCGTCCCCTCCGGCACGACGCTGTCGGTGACGCTTGCCGAACCCGACGCGATCGCCGAGATCAAGAACGACGCTTTCGGAGAGCATCGAACCACCGACATCCTGGCCTTCCCGATGGATTCCATAGACGAAGTGGTCGCCGGACAGCATGTGCTCGGAGATCTGGTCCTGTGCCCTATCGTCGCCTTGGAGCAGGCACGCGCGCTCGGGGTGCCCGGTGAGGAAGAGATCGTGACCCTGTTGGCTCACGGCCTGCTGCACCTGATCGGAGCCGACCACGACTCGCCCGGAGCCGAGATCGACATGGCTGACAGACAGAGGAGCCTGGTGCGCAGCATGAGGGGCGCAGCATGAACGGCACCCAGATCCTGCTCGTCCTCGGCGTCGCGGGCACCCTGCTGATCGCCGCGCTGTTGTCCCTGGCCGAGACCTCCCTGACCCGCATGAGCAGGGTGAAGACCTTGCAACTGAGCGAGGATGGAGTCAAGGGCGCCAAGAAGCTGCAGGCCCTGCTGGACGATCCAGCCAGTTTCTTGAATGTCGTGCTGCTGCTCGTCTTGATCGTCCAACTGGGCGGCGCGTCGATCGCGACCCTGTTGACCGAGTCGCTGTTCGGTGATGCCGGCTGGGCACCTCTGGTCGCGACCTTCGCGATGACCATGCTGATCTTCGTCCTCGCCGAAGCTGCTCCGAAGACCTACGCGGTTCAACACTCCGAACGGGTCGCGCTGCGGATGGCCCCGATCGTGCACGCCATCATCCACATCCCGGGCCTCCGTCCGATAACACGGCTATTGGTGAAGGTCGCGAACATCGTCGCACCCGGCAAGGGGCTGCCGCGAGGACCGTTCGTGACCGAAGACGAGATCCGCACGATGGCCGAGATCGCTGCCGAAGAATCCGAGATCGAAGAGACCGAGAAGGAGATGATCCACTCGGTCTTCGAGTTCGGGGACACGATCGTCCGCGAGGTCATGGTCCCGCGACCCGACATGGTCGTCGCCGAGAGCGACGAGAGCGTCAATGATGTCCTGGCGATCATGCTCGAGCACGGGTTCTCTCGGCTCCCTGTACTCGACTCCGAGGACAAGGACAACGCGGTCGGACTCATCTACGCCAAGGACATCCTGAAGAAACTCCACGGACCCAAGAAGAACGGATCCCGCACCCGCCCGAAGGTCAAGGATCTGCTGCGCCGACCGACATTCGTTCCGGAATCGAAGAAGGTCGCCGAGCTGCTGCGCGAGATGCAGCAAGAGAAGGTCCACATGGTCCTGGTCGTCGACGAGTATGGCGACATCGTCGGGCTGGTCACGATGGAGGACCTCCTGGAAGAGATCGTGGGGGAGATCGCGGACGAATACGACCGCGAGGATCCGCAGGTGCATCAGGTCGACGAACAGACCCTGCGCGTCAACGCCCGCCTACCCATCAGCGAACTGTCTGAGATGCTCGACATCGAACTCCCCGATGAGGAATGGGATACCGTCGGAGGGCTGGTCGTCGCACTGCTCGGACGGGTGCCTCGCAAGGGTGATGAGGTCACCTACCTCGGTCTCAGGCTCGTCGCCGAACGGGTCAAGAAGCGCCGCATCGAGACCGTCCTGGTCAGTCGCGACCCGACCCTCGAGGCTCAGCTTCCAGAAGTAGCCGAAGGATGAACATCCCCGAAGGGTTCCGTTCGGGCTTCGTGGCGATCAGCGGGCGCCCCAATACCGGCAAATCCACGCTGCTGAACGCGATCGTCGGAGAGAAGGTCGCGATCACCAGCACGCGCGCGCAGACGACCCGTCATGCTCTGAAGGGTGTTCTCACGATGCCCGATCACCAGATCGTCTTCGTAGACACCCCGGGGATCCACAAGCCGAAGACGGTCTTGGGTGAGCGCCTGAACGACACTGCCACCCAGTCGGTCAGCGATGTGGATGTGATCCTGCTCGTGATCGACGCTACCCAGCCGATCGGCCGCGGCGATCGGTTCGTCGCCGATCGGGTCTTGCGCGAAGGCATCCCGGCGATCTGCGTGGTGACCAAGACCGATGTCGCCAAGGACCACGAGCTGTTCCCGCAGCTCGAAGCGGCCGGCCAGTTGGGGGTCTTCGAAGAGATCATCCCGGTGTCGGCCAAACGCGAGAAGAACATCGACCGGTTGCACAAGTTGCTCTACGACCGGTTGCCGGAAGGTCCGCCGTACTTCCCCGAAGACATGGCGACCGATCAGCGCCTCGAGTTCCGTGTTGCGGAACTGATCCGAGAGAAGGCCCTGTGGCTGCTCCGCCAGGAGGTCCCGCACTCGATCGCCGTCGTCGTGGAAGAGTTCGAGGAACGCGACGACGGCATCTTGCATATCGAGGCCACGATCTTCGTAGAGCGAGATAGTCAGAAGGGCATCGTGATCGGTAAGGGCGGCCAGATGCTCGGAGATATCTCGATGAGGGCCCGTAAGGAACTCGAGACCGTGATGGGACGCAAGGTCTATCTGCGCTGTCAGGTCAAGATCCGGAAGGACTGGCAGCAGGACGCCAACGAGATCGCACGGCTGGGGTACTAGGCCCCACCGCTCCCCGTTCGCAGGGTCGTGTCGTTAGGCTCCTGGCGTGCGTCAAGCTCTGACCTCTCGTCTACTGGCTGCCGTCGTGGCGTTGGCTGGGCTGGGGGTGGCCTGGACCCTGGATGCCGGTCGGGAGGTCGGCTATCCACTCGTCTTGATCGAGCAAGGTGTGACGGTTGTCGACATCGACGGCCAGGCCTTGTTCGCGATCCGGGACGGCGCCTCGCTGACCTTCCTGGGCACCAGGACCCCTGGAACAGGCTCCCGGCTCGTCTGGTGCCCCATCGAGGGGTTCTTCGTCTCCCCTGACGACACTGCGTTGTACACCCGAGAGGGTAGGTATGTGGCCGGGCCGGGGACCCGCGATATGGATCTCTATCCGACCGAGATCAAGCAAGACACGCTTCAGGTGTTCCTGCTCGAAGGTCCTCGCGAGAGGCCGAGGTCGAACGGGCAGGTTTCGGGCGAGGCAGGAGAGGCGTACCGCAGTTGGAAGGCCGATCCCGACACGCCGCAGAAGTTCTGCCAGAACCCGGTTGGCTGACTCCGCGTCCGTTGATGGCGCCGGTGTTTGCAGCAGTCGCGACCTAGACTGCTGATATGGCCCTCTACGCTGAGCAGGGCCTCATCCTGAGGACGATGAAACTGGGTGAGGCTGACCGCATCGTCTCGGTGTTGACCCAGGGAGAGGGCAAGATCCGTGCGGTCGCCAAGGGGGTCCGCAAGACCAAGTCGCGTTTCGGTGGCCGTCTCGAGCCCTTCACGCATGTGGACCTCCTGCTGTATCGGGGCCGAGAGCTCGACATCGTCACCCAGGCCGACATCCTCTCCCCGTTCAGGGGTCTGCGCGAGGACTACGGCCGTTTCACCGCTGCCAGCATCATCTGCGAGGCTGCCGAGAAGATCAGCGAGGAACGCGAGCGGAACGCCCGACTCTTCCTGCTGACCCTCAACTCTCTCCGAGCCCTCGAAGACACGGCGTCGGATGCGCGCGCCACGAGCGACTCGTTCCTGCTTCGTCTCGCCTCGCTCAGCGGATTCCGGCCATCCTTGGAAGCTTGCGCCGAGTGCGGCGCCACCGCGGTGAAGCGCTTCAGCGTGCATCAGGGCGGGATGGTCTGCGACCGTTGTCGTGACGGCGGCGCGATCTCGGTCGGCGAAGCCACGGTCCCGTACATGCTGTCCCTGCTTGCAGAGACCCCTGAGCCGGTAGGGGACGGAACCAGGGGGGAGGCGGGAGCGATCATCCGGACCTACCTAGAGCATCACCTGAACAGACCTCTGCGTTCCTGGGGTCATCTGGAACGCGCATGAGTCAGCCTCCCAACCATGTCGCGGTGGTCATGGACGGCAACGGCCGTTGGGCGACGCAGCGTGGGTTGAAGCGCACCGACGGGCATCGTGCTGGCCAAGACGCCGTGGACCGGATCGTGGATGCTGCCATCGACGAGCGCATCGCACACCTGACCTTGTATGCCTTCTCGACCGAGAACTGGAAGCGCCCGCCCAGCGAGGTCCGATTCCTGCTGGACGACACCGAAGATTTCATCCTGTCTCGGCGCGAGCGTTACGGAGCCAGGGGAGTGCGTATGCGTTGGATAGGTCGGCGTGAACGGAAGGTGCCCCGACGGATCCTGGACATCATCGATGAGACGACGACGATGACCTCTGAGAACCGGGGCATGATCCTGAACATCGCGTTCAACTATGGCTCTCGCGCCGAGATACTCGATGCGGTTCGTGCTGTCGCGTCGAGGCATCACGAGGACGGCAAGAGGATCACGGAAGCATCGTTCCGACGCGAACTGGCAGATGTGCCGGATGTGGATCTGTTCATCCGGACCGGGGGCGAACAGCGACTCAGCAACTATCTGCTGTGGCAGTCGGCGTACGCCGAGCTCTATTTCACGGACACGCTCTGGCCGGATGCCGACGCGGCGACGCTGCGAGCGGCGCTCGACCATTACGCGAGCCGACAGAGGCGCTTCGGGAAGGTCTAGCGGCCCGGGCAGAGTTTCAGCGGCCGGTCGGGGTCTAGCGGCCGAACCGCCGTTGACGCTGCTGATACGCGCGCACCGCTCTCAAGAAGTCGATGCGCCGGAAGTCTGGCCAGTAAGGATCGCAGAAGTAGTACTCCGAGTGGGCGGATTGCCACAGCAAGAAGCCGCTCAGTCGTGTCTCTCCGCTGGTCCTGATGATCAGGTCCGGATCGGGCAGACCGGCGGTGTACAGCTTCGAACTGATCTCCTCTGTCGAGATGCGCTTCGCAGCTTCACCCAAGCTCAAGCCTTGCTCGGAATACGATTCGAGCAGGCGACGCGCCGCGTCCACTATCTCGCGGCGACCGCCATAGCCGACTGCGAAATTCAAGGTGGGCCGCGGATCCTCGGGTCGATCCTCGCGGAAGGAGCGGCTGGCCTCGACGGCCTTCTGGATGCGGCGGTGAGAGTCCTCTGGAAGCAACTCCAGCGCGCCTACCGCACGCACCTTCCAGTGTCCATCCCGCGCGATCTGCTCGACCTTACCGACGATGATGTCCAGCAGCGCCGAGAGTTCATCGGGGTCGCGTTGCAGGTTCTCGGTGGACAGCAGCCACAGGGTGACGATCCCGATCTCGACCTCTTGGCACCAGCCGAGGAGCTCATCGATCTTGGCCGCTCCCTGCCTGTGACCATCAGCAGCGGAGCGGTACCCCATCGAAGCTGCCCACCGACGGTTCCCGTCCAGGATGACCCCGACATGGTCGGGTACCGGACCCCGACGGATGCCGTGGAGCAGCCGTCGCTCGTAAGCGCGATATATGAAGCGATCGGCCGCGGTCGTCACAGCAGGTCAGGCTAACAGCGGCGTTGGGGCGAGCCCTTGCTAGCGGCTATCCTCGCCGCCCATGGCCGACCTGTTCGACACCATCGTCAACCTGTGCAAACGCCGCGGACTGATCTTCCCCAGTTCCGAGATCTACGGCGGTGTTCGCTCCACCTGGGATTACGGGCCGCTAGGGGTAGAGCTGAAGCGCAATGTCAAGGACGCTTGGTGGAGGCACATGGTGCGCCTCCGCGATGATGTCGTCGGGCTAGACGCCGCGATCCTGATGCACCCTCGCACCTGGGAAGCTAGCGGACATGTCGAGACCTTCTCCGATCCTCTCGTCGAATGCGGAGGCTGCCACCAGAGGTTCCGTGCCGACCATCTGCCCGACTCGGGGGCATGCCCCAACTGCGGGAAGAAGGAGTTCGGCGACCCCCGGAACTTCAATCTGATGTTCAAGACCTATGTCGGTCCCGTCGAGGATGCGACCAGCGTCGCATGGCTCCGTCCCGAGACCGCTCAAGGCATCTTCGTCAACTTCAAGACCGTCCAGACCACCAGCCGCAAGAAGTTACCTTTCGGTATCGCGCAGATCGGCAAGAGCTTCCGCAACGAGATCACCCCCGGCAACTTCACCTACCGGACGCGCGAATTCGAACAGATGGAGATGGAGTTCTTCTGCGAGCCCGGGACGGATGAGCAGTGGCACCAGTACTGGATCGATGCTCGCCACAAGTGGTACCTGGACCACGGGATCCGCGAAGACAAGCTGCGGCTGCGAGAACACGAGCAAGACGAGCTCAGCCACTACTCGAAGCGGACCGTCGATATCGAGTACGCGTTCCCATGGACCGAATGGGGAGAGCTCGAAGGAATCGCCAACCGCACCGACTTCGATCTGACCCAACACATGAAGTTCTCCGGCGAAGACCTGCAGTACTACGACCAGGCGAACGACAGACGGTTCACTCCCTATGTGATCGAACCGGCCGCCGGGGCGGATCGGGCCACATTGGCCTTCCTGATCGACTCGTACAGGGAAGAGGAAGCGCGCACGCACGATGGGAAGGTCGAGACGAGGGTGATGCTCCAGTTGGACCCGGCCTTGGCGCCGACCAAGGTGGCGGTCCTACCGCTCTCTAAGAAGCCAGATCTGGCGGAGGTGACGACCCGGGTCGCCTCGGAACTGCGTCAGCGGTGGGCCGTCGACACCGACGACGCCGGCTCGATCGGCCGTCGCTACCGTCGCCAGGACGAGGTAGGCACTCCCTTCTGCGTCACGATCGACTTCGATACGCTCGAGGATCAGGCGGTGACGGTCCGGGATCGCGACACGATGCAGCAGGAGCGCATCGCTCTGGACAAGGTGGCCGCCTACATCGCCGATAGCTTCGGAGCCGAGGTCTGAAGCTCAGCCAGCCTCAATACCTCGGACCTCAGTTCGTCCATCGACGAGCCCTTCCCGAGGTAGGAGTGGGCTCCGAGATCCATTGCCTGCTTGCCGACCTCTTCGCCATAGCCGGTCAACACCAGGATCCGCGTGTGAGGGCTTGATCCGCGGACCTGTGGGATGACGGTCAAGCCATCCACCTCGGGCATGGCTAGGTCGAGGATCAGAACATCGGGGGCGAGCGAGTTTGTCAGGTCGATCGCTTCACGACCGTCTGCCGCCTCTCCGACGATCACCACATCGGTCACGTCCGCCAAGATGTGACGGGTCAGATGGCGCATGGCAGGTGTGTCATCAGCGATGACGACCCTTATCCCCGCTTCGCCCACGGGACCAGGAGCGGCCGGTGGGATGTCCCGCCCGGTCGAGGTGAGGACTGCCGCTTCTGGTCGGATCAGGTCTCCGGGTTTGAGGCCACCAAGCCCATAGGTCTGGTTCATCAACTCGTCCATCATGCGCCTGGCCGATCCCAGGGTCTCTTCTAGGAAGAGTTCGGCCTGGCGATCGTCGCCAGATCTCAGGTGCCCCAATGCCGAGGCGAGTCCTTGCACGATGTTGTCGTTGATGGTCAGAGCTTGGGTGCGTGCAGTCTCCATCTCGCGGAGCTTGGCGCGATCCTTCTCGGCGTGCTTGAGCTCGGTGATGTCCCAGCAGATGCCCGTCATACGCACAGGGTTGCCCTGCTGATCGGTGATGACGATCCCGTTGCTCTTCAGGATCCGCTCTTCGCCGTCTGGCCGAACGATCCGCTCCTCCATCTCGTAGGGCTCCAAGGTTTCGAAGGCTGTCCGATGGATGCGTTGGACCTTCTCGCGATCGTCTGGATGGATGAAGGACAGGAACTTCTCGTAGGAGGCATTGAAACTCTGCGGCTCGCACCCGTAGATCCGATACATCTCGTCGGACCATCTATTCGTATCGGTCGCGATCTCCCAGTCGTAGGAACCAAGATGCGCGAGGCGTTGGGCCATGCGTAGCCGTTCCTCACTCGAACGGACCTGCGAGTCGCTCCGGGAACGGCAGCTGGCCGCTGCCAGCACCTCTGCGATCGCAGAGGCTGCGGCGATCGCGTCCGGCGATATCGGCGCGGGATCCACCACCAGCCTCTCGGCTGCCCCGCCATCGGGCAGAGGAAGGATCAGCACATCCGGATCATCCAATCGCAAGGAGAGGGAGGCGTCTGGAACATCCTTAGACGAGGACGCTCGTACGACGAGATCGCCTGACCGGTCAACGGCGACGAGGGTGACGGTGGCCTCGATCGAGGCTGCCAACCGTTCGCACGCAGCGTGAGCCAGGCGGTGGAGATCGGCTTCTCGGAGCGCGAGCATCGCCAACCCCGCAGTCAGGTCCGATGATGTCGAAGATCCCCGGACCGTTCTCGCGGGTGCGGCATGGGTCGTCCAAGGCTGCTCCATCTCTTGAGCCATCGTCAGGCCGAGACGCTCGGGGCATGACAAGCCTGGATGGTTCCTCTAGCCAACATTGGGGCACACCCGTCCCGATGACTAGGCTGACGGGACTTCGACGGGTGACGAAAGGGGACAGATGCCGTCACGAGCCAAGCCGAAACTCGTCTATGACTTCTCAGAGGGATCTAGGGACGATAAGGACCTGCTCGGCGGGAAGGGGGCGAATCTCGCAGAGATGACGAGCCTCGGCCTTCCCGTTCCCCCAGGGTTCACGATCACCACCGAGGCATGCAGGCGGTTCCTACAGGGCGGCGAGATGCCCGCCGGACTGATGGCTGAGGTCGGCGCTCATCTGGCCTCGCTCGAGAAGGAGATGGGGCGGGTGCTAGGCGACCCGTCGGATCCCCTGCTCGTTTCGGTCCGAAGCGGCGCGAAGTTCTCGATGCCCGGGATGATGGACACCGTATTGAACCTGGGGCTCAACGACGAGAGCGTCAAGGGACTCGCGGCACAGTCAGGAGACGAACGCTTCGCATGGGACTCCTACCGGCGTTTCATCCAGATGTTCGGCCGTGTCGTGATGGGAGTCGACGGAGACCTCTTCGAGGATGCCCTCGAAGAAGCCAAGGAACGCAAGGGTGCGAGTATCGACACCGAGCTGACGGCCGAGGACTTGCGCACCCTCGTGGATCGGTTCTCGAAGATCATCCAGAAGCAGGCCAAGAGATCCTTCCCTCAGGACCCGCGTGAGCAACTCGAGTTGGCCATCCGCGCCGTATTCGAATCTTGGACCGGGCCGAGAGCGAAGCTGTATCGGCGTCAAGAGAAGATCTCGGACGATCTTGGAACCGCGGTCAACATCGTGGCGATGGTCTTCGGGAACCTCGGAGACGACTCTGGAACCGGTGTCGCCTTCACGCGCAATCCTGCCTCGGGCGAGAAAGGGATCTACGGGGACTATCTGCAGAACGCGCAGGGGGAGGATGTCGTCGCCGGCATACGCAACACGCTGCCGCTACAGGAACTCGAGAGGATCAACCAGAAGGCATACCGAGAACTGCTCAAGATCATGAGCAAGCTCGAACGCCACTACAAGGATATGTGCGATATCGAGTTCACGATCGAGCGCTCGAAGCTGTGGATGCTGCAGACCCGTGTCGGGAAGCGCACCGCTGCGGCCGCGGTACAGATCGCGGTCGACATGGTCGACGAGAAACTGATCAGCCAACGCGAGGCTGTCACGCGCGTCTCTCCCGAGCAGGTGGACCAATTGCTGCACCCGCAGGTAGACGCGAAGGCAGAGGGCCTCGTCCGGATCGCCAAAGGCTTGAACGCTTCCCCGGGAGCTGCCGTCGGGATCGCGGTCTTCGACGCCGACCGAGCCGAGGCTCGCGCCGCCAAGGGCGACAAGGTGATCCTGGTGCGTCGCGAAACAAACCCGGACGACCTTAACGGCATGATCGCAGCCGAAGGGATCCTGACCTCCAGGGGCGGGAAGACCAGCCACGCTGCCGTGGTCGCGCGAGGCATGGGTAAGCCGTGCGTGTGCGGTGCAGACTCGCTGACCATCGACCTGGATGCGAAGACGATCCAGGTGGACGGCCGCACCATCCGCGAGGGTGACATGCTCTCGATCGACGGCACCACCGGAGAGGTATATCTGGGCGAGGTTCCGTTGGTCGAGCCAGAGGTCTCCGGCGGCTTCGCGCGGATATTGGGATGGGCCGACAAGGTTCGGCGGCTGAAGATCCGGGCGAATGCTGATACGCCTGAAGACGCTGAACGCGCTCGAGGGTTCGGTGCCGAGGGGATCGGGTTGGCCCGGACCGAACACATGTTCCTGGGCAGCCGAAGGCCATTGGTCGAGCGGCTGATCCTCGCCGACAGCCAAGAGGATGAGCAGGAAGCCTTGGACGCGCTCCTGCCTTACCAGCGGGATGACTTCCACGGGATACTGGACGCGATGGATGGGCTTCCGGTCACCATCCGTCTGATCGATCCGCCGCTGCACGAGTTCCTCCCCGACCTGACCGAACTCGCGGTCGAGATCGCCGGGAAGGAAGCAGCCGGCAAGAGGATCAGCAAGACCAAGCGGGAACTCCTCACGGCTGTCAGGAAGCTTCACGAACAGAATCCGATGCTCGGACTGCGTGGCGTCCGGCTGGGGATGGTCAAGCCTGGCCTGTACGAGATGCAGGTCAGGGCGATCATGGAGGCCGCATGTTCGCTGAGATCCGAGGGCAAGGATCCTCGCGTCGAGATCATGATCCCGCTGGTCGGTATCGCAGAAGAGATCCGCAGAAGCCGGGAGGTCTGCGATCGGGTCGCCAAACAGGTCATCAAGGAGACCGGCACCAAGGTCCGCTACCTGATCGGAACGATGATCGAGGTCCCACGCGCCGCCTTGATCGCCGAGCAGATCGCGGAACACGCCGAGTTCTTCAGTTTCGGAACGAACGACCTGACCCAGATGACCTTCGGATTCAGTCGCGACGATGTCGCCCCGATACTCGAGTCCTACATGACCCAGGGAGTGCTGCCAGAAGATCCCTTCTCGACCTTGGATGTCGACGGAGTGGGTGGACTCATGAGACGAGCCGTCGAAGCCGGTCGCCGGGCCCGTCCGAAGATCAAGCTCGGTATCTGTGGCGAACATGGCGGAGATCCCGCCTCGATCAGGTTCTGTGAGGACCTAGACCTCGACTATGTGTCGTGTTCGCCCTTCCGGGTTCCGGTCGCTCGTCTAGCTGCGGCGCACGCCGCGTTGGGAAGCGAAGGAGCAGCTTCCAGGTAGCGCCGGCCGCGGCAAGCAGGACCACGGACCGTTTGAACATGGTCAGAGGATGATGAAGGATCTGCTGTTCTGGCCGGTCTGCCTCTCGAGATTGCCGGCCTGATCGACGGCCAGAACCTCGAACACATAGCGGCCAGGGATCGAGTAGAAGAGCGGATCCTCGGCGGGCACCGACCAACGCCAATCCCAGGAGCTTCCGTCGGCGGCCCGGTTGCTGAACGAGAAGCCCGAGTACACGCTTCCGGCCGAAGGCCCGCGCTCGTAGGCTCGCTGCTGTCCGAGCGGGTTGGTGACGACGCCGCGCATCCCTCTCAGGGCGGTGCCGGGCAGTACCTCGTTGCTGGTCCCTTCGAGTTCGACGGCGGTGTAGGGCCAGCCCAGCGGGCCAGCGCTCGCCGAGGCGATGGAACTGATCGGCGCGGTCCGGTCGATGACGAAATCGAAGGTGTCGTCAGCGGTGAGGCCATCGAGGTCGGCAACCTCGACCTGCATCAGGTGAGCACCGTCCACCAGCCCCAGATCGTCGGTATCTACCGCGACCCGGAGCCCCGGAGCGTTGATCGCTCCGAAGATCGTGTCCGTGATGGTGATGAACCCGTCGGATACCTCTGCCCCGTCGATCGATACCGACAGGGTCGGTACATCGATCCCGATCTGCGATCCGATGTCATCGTTCAAGACGAACTCGATGCCGCCCACATTCGCTATCCGGTAGGTGTCCGAGGGTTTGACGAAGGTGATCCG
>JBKHYG010000097.1:0-1253 GCA_046565595.1 Actinomycetota bacterium
ACGGCTGCGAGCGTGATCCCGAGCAGGCCCAGCGAACGAACTCGGTCGGTGCGATCAATGTGGCGCGCTCGTGTCTGCGCGCGCAGGCGCACCTGACGCATATCTCCACCGACTATGTCTTCGACGGACGGAAAGGCGCGCCCTACACCGAAGATGACATGCCGAGCCCTGTGCAGACATACGGTCGAACCAAACTCGACGGCGAGAGAGCCGTTCTTGATGCTCGTGTGCGCGCCTGTGTCATGCGGACCTCCTGGTTGTACGAGCTGGACCGGCCGGCTGGGTTCGTTGCGGCGGTCCTTCGGCGCGCTGAAGCCGGAGAGCCTTTCGATGTGGTGGCTGACCAGATCGGTACCCCGACGACCACGGCGGTCGCCGCTCGAGCCTGCCTCGAACTGATCGAACATCGCATGGAAGGACTCGTTCATCGCGCAGGAACCGAACACATGTCGCGTGCCGAGTTCGCGAGGCGGGTGCTCGCCGAGGCAGGTCTCGATCCGAGCCTGGTGCGCGAGACCAAGACACCCCCTCCTGGGCCAGGACAGGCCAGGAGGCCTGCGAACACTTCACTCGAGAGCGTGCGTCCCACCATCCACCGTGGACCCGCTGGACTCGCCGAGGGATGCGACTGTTAGAGGCCGCGTAGGCTCGCAGCCGATGAACGCACTCATCCTCGCGGGCGGTTTCGGAACGCGGCTTCGCCCGCTCACCGAGACGACACCGAAGTCCCTGCTTCCTATCGCCAACCGGCCCTTCCTCGAGCATCAACTCCGATCCTTGGCGCGGCATGGGGTTCACAAGGCGATCCTGCTGACCGGGTACCTCGCTGACGACTTCCAGGGGTTCCTGCCTCGCGCACGCGCCCTCGGGGTCGATGTCGAGGTCTCGACCGAGCATGAGCCCCTCGGCACGGCTGGAGCAGTCCGTAGCGTGCTCGACCGGCTGGATGGCACGACGATCGTATTCAACGGAGATGTGCTGACCGATCTGGATCTCACCGATCTGCTGGCCAAGCATCGTGCCTTCGACGCGGTCCTCTCGATCGGGCTTCACCATGTACGGGATGCCTCGACCTACGGCCTGGTCGAAACCGCAGACGACGGCCGCATCCTGGCCTTCCTCGAGAAGGATCCGGTCAAGGGAGCGGCCGGAGGCTGGATCAACGCCGGGACCTATGTGCTTGAGCCTCGTGCGCTCGGCGGCATCCCCGAGAACACCGAATACTCCTTCGAATACCAGGTATTCCCTGCTCT
>JBKHYG010000098.1:0-5528 GCA_046565595.1 Actinomycetota bacterium
TCGGTCAGACGACCGTCGGAGTTCAGGAACCAACTCTGGTTCGAGGTTCCTGGCACCGGCAGGTCATCGAAGTTCATCGCGTAACCCGCGTACGGGTTACCCGCAACCGTCTGACCTGTCGGCGAGGTTCCAGCTCCGTTATCGAACAGGATCCGGACCTTCGGCTGCTTCTCGAACTCTGCGAGCGCCAAATCGTAGGTCGGCATCAATTGGACGGGATCGACCGGCAAGGTCGCGATCTGATCCTGCGGCAAACCCATCGCGGCTTGGAAGACCACGGGTGCCGCTGCGCGGTTCAGTGCGCTCTTGACGATCGGAGCTTCCTTCGCGACATAGAGCATCAGGAAATCGAACCAACGGTTGTAGGTGTCGGGATGCAACGAGTCGATGTGTGGCCCGTTGGTGAAGGTCGCCCAGATCTTGTCGGTGCCGGTGAAGTTGCGGACCAGCTCTGGGCAGTGTCCGCCGGTCTGCTCGTCTTGCCACTGACATGCAAGGAAGGTCGGGACCTTGATCTTGTTGACGAAGGTCACCGGATCGAGCGGATCTGCGATCTCTGGGCGATAGTGAGTGTTGTCGCGGATCGCCTGCATCAGGTCGGCCGCCTCGTAGTGCAGGGTCTGGTTCTGGGCACAGACGGTGTCACCGGCCTGGATACGATCCCACGCATACCGCTGTCCCTGACCGGGTCCGGCGGGCACCGCGTCGCGCTGACGGCCAAGCGCCCACTCGACAGCGAAACCGGTGTTCAGGTTGCCGCCGGGATAGAGCGTCGTGGCTGTAGCGTCGATCACCGACAGCGGCGTGATGGCTGCGAGGCTGGGTGGCTGATGCTGCGCGGTGAACAGCTGCGAGATACCCCCGTAGGAGATCCCGAGCATGCCGACCTTGTTGCCCTTGACCCATGGCTGTCGGGCGACCGTCTCGACGATGTCGTAGCCGTCCAAGCCTTGCAGCGTCTCGAAGAAGTCGAAGGCTCCGCCCGAACAGCCGGTTCCGCGGATGTTCACATCCACGACCGCGAAGCCCATCAGGTTGGCGAGGATCGCGATGCCGCTCTGCGGACCATCAGGCTTGCCCGTGGCGTAACCGGAGTACTCGATCAGCGTCGGATAGGGCGGGAGATATGCGGTGCCCGTGCTTGGGAGTTGCGTGCCGTGAGGCAGTCCGGGCTGGCCCGCAGGAGAGGTCGGCGGGTGCACCGTGTACGCGAGCTTGGTTCCGTCACGAGTGGTCAGATAGCCGTAGCCGCTGGACGGCATCGACTGCTGATAGATGTTCGGGTTCCACGGGGCCGGAGAGGCATCGTGCACCTGGACAGGCGCCGAGGTCTCGCCCTCTGACTCGACCGTATATCCCAGGTCTGGTGCGACCTTGCGGAACAGGGTCCCGCCTAGAGGATTAGCGGTGCGCGTCTCTACGACCGCGCCGTCGGGGTCAAGCAGGTTTACCGCAGCACCGGGCGTCAGACCGGTCACATAGACCTGCTCGACGCTTCCGACGACGGTCATGCCGGAGGTCGATGCGGATGCGGTCACGCCGGATAGCGATCCGGCGATCAGACCGGCGCCGAGGATGCCTGCGACGAGGCGAGGCCTCTTGCTGTTCGGAACGGTGGTCGAGCGGTGGAACATCCGTCACTCCTGGTGTGGGTTTCGCGACCTCGAGGGTCGCCGATATGCCTGTCACCCAACCGATTCGACGGCAGGGTCGGAACTCCTGCCCTGCTTGCGGAGCCGGCTGGGCCGCCTGTCAGCCGATGTGCCTGGTCCCGAGCAGATCATCAGCCAGGTGACCCGTCCGCACGCACTCCGGTCGTCCTTCGTGATCGGTGCGAGCCGCTCTCGATCTTGATGTGGTGGTGGGTCCATGGGCAGGTCTTGGGCAGTCGACGCCATCGCGAGATGCCTTGACCCTGCGCCCACGGACCATGTGGGCATGCGTTCTTTCCGTCGCTGGCGTGTGCGCACGAAACAGGCGTCGCGTCGACGGGGCGCAAGTTGCAGTGCAAGAACGGAGATCGAGAATGACTTCAGGGAACCACGAACTGGCGGTGTCCGACTACCAGGCCAGGAGAGCCGAGATCGATCGTAGATCACAGGATCAGTTCGTCCTCTTGGCGCTCAACCTCACTATCGCCGCTGCGGCCGTTGAATTCGTGTCGGATCCCCGTATGGCTCTGTTCCTGGTCCCGGTCTCGGCAGCCAACGGACTGCTGTTCGCAGACCATGGACGGGTGATCGACGCCCTGGGCAGGTACATCAGTGATCTGGCCCAAACGGTCCCTAAGCAAGAGCATCCCATCTGGGGTTGGGACACCGACCCGAGGAGGAGGCCACCCCGCCGGTGGCGGTCGCTGGATTACTTCCTCCCGTTGTTCATCAGCCTCTGCCTGCCGGCGATCGGAGCCCTGGTCATCACATTCAGTGAGATCGAGAGAGCGGGGTGCGCCTTCGCAGCAGCCTGGTTCACCTGCCTCGCTCTGGCGGTCATACTGCTGGTGCGCCTCGGTGCTCTCGTGTTTCCTCGAGGTGGCTGATCCCTCCTCTGGCGATCCACAACCAGATCGGAACGCCCCATCGGGGCACTGCCCCGGATACGTCCAGGTGCGCCAGCCCCGGCCTGTCCGCTACATTTTCATGCGTATCCGGTTCAAGCGGCCTACCGAACCGGGCAACGGGAGGGACCATGATGGACGCGTTGGGCGACGGCGAGGTGTCGGCGTACCGGCTCGCCCGTCGTGATTCCGCCGCGACCGCCGAAGAGATCTTCCGCAAGCACCACCGAGACATCACCCGGTACATCTCGTCGAGGTTCCATGCCGACATCGCTGACGATGTCGCCTCCGCGGTCTATCTGAAGATCCTCGAGGGTCGCTTCCAGGGCCCCGGGCTGCCGACATGGCCGTGGCTGCGGGTCGTGGCGACCAATGCGGCGATCGATCTCCTGCGCGCGTCGAAGTCAGACCGCCAAGAGGCCCTCACCGTTGACCTGGCTGATCATGGGGACACCGAAGGTCAACTGACATCCCGCATCGACCTCGATCGCGCACTGAAGGACCTGCGCAGGGTCGAGAGGGACGCCGTGTTGGCGCTGCCTTCTGGGTACCGTCCGTCAGATGTGGCGGATCACCACGGACGCACCGTCAGCGCGATCCACAGCATCACCAAGCGCACCAAGGCCAGGCTGCGCGTCATGCTCGAGGTGACGACAGGCGCTGCGGCACTGCTCGGTGCGCGCGTGCGCCGCTGGTTCGGGTTCGGACCTCCGCCAGGAGCGGAGGCTCTGCTGCACGCGGCAGCCGTCGTAGCCCTCGTCATGGTCCCCTCGACCACGATCGCCCATGCAGATGTTTTCCCGACCCAGCCGCAAACAGGCAAGGTCGTTCCCTCCATTGAAAGTGTCGGCAGGATTGCGGTGTGGAGCGCAGGAGGCCGCCTCGAGATGAGTGTCCTACCCGATGCGGGATCCCCCGCAGCCCTACAGGTAAACAGCACGCCCGGGGCGACCATCCCTCGCAAGATTGTCTTCCAGGAGCCGACATTCGATACGCCGCTCGGCCCCGTAGGTGGCGGGCGGACAGAGGCGGACTGCGTCTCAAGGGGCTATGAGACCTTGGGGAACTGGCTGGATGATGCCGGGCTGTGCTGACCTGAGCGTCAGAAACCGTTCGGAAGCGGTACGGTCACCTGCACCCAGATGAAGTGCGGCCCGATCAGAGGCCGAGTGTGGGTCAGCGTTACCGTCGTACCGAATCCCGGAGGTCGGTTAACGGGCGAACACCACTCCTCGTAGTCGCTCCCGGCAACGGGGAGATCGTACCGGGCACGGAAACAGGGATCGTAGGCACGCGCCGTCCCTGGTAGCGCCGCAAGAAGGATCGCCGCCAAGATCGCCCTGACCCTGGGCCTGCATCGCTTCCCGCCTTCCCAGCCCGTCGTCGATCGCCATTGCTGCATGTCTATCAAACGCCACCAACGAGACGAAGTGGGCACTCCGTCAGCCGACCTCATGTCGGACCCTCGGTCATCCAGTTGGCCGGCGGGCCCAAGGACGAATCCAGGTGCGATGGACCGGACATTGACACTCCGATTCAGAAAGCATCGACCAGACCGAATGGTGTTGGAACTCGGCTCTTCTGTCCGACGCGTGGATCGAACTGCTCCTCATGGATCGGAAGGAGGAAGGGCTCTCTTCCCAGCTCAACCGCCGTCCCGAGCCCGCTTCCCTATCCGCGGCAGTTCTCCCAGCTCCTGAGTCTTATCGCGAAGGATCGCGTGGGCGAACACGTTGCGTGCAAAGGCAAGCAGGTCTAGTGAATTGAAAACGAACAGGAAGCTCAGAGAGATGAACACCCATCGCTCAACATTCTCAGATGCCAATTCCGGCTCGCCTGGGAATCACGGGCCTTTCCACCGTTCGCCGAGGACTCGGCGAAGGCCGGCCCCTGCTGGGCGGGGCAACATTGGGCGGGGGAGCTAATCGTCCTCATCCTCGGCCTTGGGTTGCGCCAACGCTGATCGGACAAAGTAGTCAATCTGATCCTGCTGACGCCGTACGCGTGCGAAGCGCCAGATTCGCATAACAACCCGTTGTAGCTCAGCAAAGGAGGCATGGATGTCCGCATTTTCGTCTCCTGCAAGCAACTCGCCGAGATCAGCGGTCGCCCGCCTGAGTGCAGCGGCGTAGCCTGGCGGCAGAGCACGGACGGGCCCGACCGCCCTCCGCGCCCTCCGATCGGCTTCACGAACGTATGTCACAATCTCTTCTAAGAGATCTCGTTCGCTTCTCGGATTGTCGATGGTTTCGGACTGGCCGGACTTGAGGATTTCCTGTATGTCCGTGTCCAACTCGGGCCAGCATCGATCGAAGGATCTTTGCAACAGAGACTCGCCAAGGGGAATTGCGCACTGCGAGTTGACCATCGCCACAACCCTTTCCATCTCGTCGCGGCAATAGGGCGCATTCTGGAACAGCGCTAACGGGTTGGACACATCCGTCGGCTGGAGGTCGAACAGGAGAGCGCACACCCGGGCCTCCGATAATTCCTTGAAGAGGGCGCCTGCTTCAAAGAGAATCCAGGGCGAGTCTAAATTCTCGCGGGTTAGACAGACGAGACCGACCTTTGCCTCTAGCTCAGAGCCGATACTGGCTGACCAGGACGTTCCTGGCTCGATATCTGAGCTAATGAAGGGCTCCGCCGCCTGTATCACGGACGGAAGCCAAGATGCAATCGCATTTGCGAGACGCTTACTCGACTCGCCAGACCAAGAGATGAAAACCTTCGCCATGTTTCCCCGAAAAATCAATCCCGACCCGCATGGAAGCGACGGAGGGGTAAGTGCTCGAACGCGCACTCGCGGGGCCAGTTGCTCGGCTGGCCGGAACTTCGCACTACCTGATGTCTGAGTTCACCACCCGTGCCACCGATTGGCTTCGGGAGTTATGCCACACCTGAAGACCTCCTGGGCTTGCCGTTTGGTTGAGCAAGAGCACCGAACTCCTTGGACTTGTCGTGGCGAGCCTTG
>JBKHYG010000099.1:0-2966 GCA_046565595.1 Actinomycetota bacterium
CCACCTGATCGACCGCGCGCACCTGGAGCGTGTGCGACCCATCCGATAGTCCGTTCTCGGTGTGGGGACTGGTGCATGCCGCGAAGGCCGCCGCATCCAGCGAGCATTCGAAGCCAGCCACACCAGAGCCGCTATCGGAACCGGTGAAGGTGAAGGTGGCCGAGGTACTCGAGGTACTCGCGTCCGGGCCCGAGGTGATCGTCGCGGTCGGAGGCGTCGTGTCGACCAGGACCGTTGCAGACGCGGGCGCACTCGTGTTGCCAAGAGCGTCGCTCGCGGTCACCTCGAAGGTGTGCGACCCGTCAGAGAGACCCGAGTAGGTCTTCGGCGAGGTGCACGCCTCGGAAGCACCGCCGTCCAGGCTGCAAGCGAAGGTCGCATCTGGATCATCTGCGGAGAACGAGAGGGTGACATCGCTAGACGCTGTCGGGCTGGTCACCGGGTCTAGGGTCACCGTCGGCGCCGACAGGTCGATCACGAAGTCGTAGAACGCCGGCGTCGGGTCCGGGTTATTCAGCGAATCGAAGGCGCGGACCTCGAATCGATAGCTGCCGTCGGTCAGGCCGCTATAGGTCTTCGGGTTACTGCAGGTCTGGAAGTAGGCCTGCGGTCCGCCGATCCGTTGCAGCAAGCAGCGGAAGCCTGCGGGATCCCGATCGCTCGAGAACTCGAAGGTCGCATCCGACGAAGCGGACGGGGTTGTCGGGGCCGAGTCCAGGAAGGTCTCGGGCGGGTCGCCCTGGGTCCACTGGTAGACGATGGTCGGTTCGACATTGCCTGCCGCGTCGGTCGACCGGATCTGGAACTCGTGAACACCTTCGCTGACTCCCGTCACGACGAACGGACTCGAGCAAGACGCGAACGCGCCGCCATCGACGGAGCACTCTGTGTCCGCCACAGGGCTTCCCGTGCCATCGACCGAGAACTCGAAGGTCGCGGTGGTGCCCGGCTCGCAGCAGAAGTGCTTCGGGGTCGAGATCAGCGTCGTGCTCGGTACGACTGTGTCCACCGTCCAGTCGTGACGGCGCGCAAGGCCGGTGTTGCCAGCGGCATCGGTCGCACGGACCCGGACCTGATGGGCGCCATCTGCGAGCCCCGTCAACTGGTAGGGGCTGGTGCAGGGCTCAAACGGACCTGGCATCAGACGGCATTCGTAACTGGCCACGCCGCTACCCGAGTCGGTGGCGGTGAAGGTGATGTCCGCGTCGGTTGAGTTCGTGTACGCAGGCGGCCCGCCGAAGGGGGTCACCATCTCGGGTGCAACCGTGTCAACGAGCCAACTGAAGGGCACCGCTGTCGCGTTGCCGGCCGCGTCGGTCACGGTCAGATCGAAGGTATGCGTGCCATCCGCCAACGGCCCGCTGTAGAGAGCCGGAGACGCACAGGCCGGGTCGGTGAAGGTTGCGTCCAGCACGCACTCCGCCGTCGTCGCGCTTGCGTCTGTGATCGTGAAGGCGAAGGACGCGCTGGTCGCGTTGGTCGGATCGGCCGGGGTCGAATCCAGCGTCACCGCCGGCGCGGTCGTGTCCACGGTCCAGGCGTGCGATGCTGGTGTTGCATCCGTGTTGCCAGCAGGGTCGATCGCTCGTACCTCGAAGGCATGCGGCCCATCGGCCAGCGGACCGAAGGCATCTCCGCTCGAGCAAGCCGCGAAGGCCGCACCGTCCACGGAGCATTCGAAGGTCGATCCCGACTCCGTCGAGGTGAACTCGAAGATCGGCGAAGCGTTGCTCTCGGGATCGGCAGGCGCGAGGGTGATCGTGGTGTCAGGTGCCCCGGTGTCGAGCGTGAAACTCGTCGAGGATGCCGGACCCCAGTTGCCTGCGGCGTCGCGCGCACGCACGGCGTAGGTGTAGGTCTCATCCAGCAGGCCCGAGTAGGAATCGGGGCTGGTGCATGTGGTGACAGACGAGTAGCCGGGAGCGGTCAGGCTGCACTCGAACTCGATGATGCCCGTCGGGTTGCCTGCACCGGCGACAGCATCGGTTCCGGTGAACTCGAAGGTCGGAGAGTCGTCCGGCGTCGGGTCCGCGGGGGCCGATGTGATCGTCGTCTCCGGAGCTTCGAGGTCGATGCCCCAAGCGAAGTCGTTGCTTGCGCTGCAGTTTCCGACCGCATCGCACGCCCTCAGTTTCATCAGCGCCGACGGGGTGCTGTCGGGAGCCGAGAAACTGTAGGGCGACACACAGGTAGTGAAGGTCGCGTCGGTGTGGTTCGCGCACTCGAACCGATCGACGCCAGAGCCAGCCCCGTCGTCTCCGGTGAACTCGAAGTCGGGGGTGCTGTCGTTGGACGGGTCGCTAGGTGTCAGCGTGTAGGTCGTAGTCGGGGGCGTGGTGTCTACGAGCCAACTGGCTGCGGCAGGAGTGGGATCGGGGTTGGCTGCCGCGTCGACCGCCCGTACCTCGAAGTCGTGCGTTCCGTCAGCCAGCCCCGGATAGGTAGCCGGAGAGGAGCACGCCGCGAAGGCTGCAGCGTCCAGCGAACACTCGAAGGTCGCTCCCGCATCACCTGAGGTGAACTCGAAGGTGGCGGTCGCCGAGCCTGTCGGGTCGGCCGGCTTAACGGTGATGGTGGTGTCCGGACCGGCGGTGTCGACCGTCCAGGTGAAACTTGCGGTAGCGGCGTTGCCCGCACCGTCGGTTGCACGCACATCGAAGGTGTGAGAACCATCTGCTAGGGCCGCATAGGACGCTGGCGAGGCGCACGAAGCGAAACCGCCGCCATCGAGCTGGCAAGCCTCCGTCGTGCCCGAGGCATCGCTCGAGGTGAACTGGAAGGTCGCGCTGGTCGAGTTGGTCAGCGGATCCGGGCCGCTGGTGATGCTCACGGTCGGGTCGGTGCGATCGACCGTGAAGGTGTTCTGGATGGTCGTCTGGTTGCTCGCGTTGTCGGTGACGCGCACGAAGACCGTGTGAGATCCATCCGCAAGGCCACCGAAGGTGACCGGAGATGCGCAAGCCGCG